>NZ_JBTZSU010000003.1:0-233224 GCF_054890965.1 Arthrobacter sp. C152 | reverse complement strand
CGACCTCGGCCTCGGTACCAACGGCACCGGCACCACGGACGGCACCACCGCCGACCTCACCGCCGACGCCACCGTCAACCTCGGCACCGACACCGGCACCGACCCGGCAACCACCGGAACCACCGACGTCGCAGCCGCCATCGACCTCGGCCTCGGTACCAACGGCACCGGCACCACGGACGGCACCACCGCCGACGCCGCCATCGACCTTGGCCTCGGCCTCGGTACCACCGGCACCGACGGCACGGACGACACCACCGGCGTCGGCAGCACCGTTGACGCGGCGCTGGACGTGACGGTAAGCGGCATCATCGGCGACGGCACCGCAGGCGGTCTCGACGCGGCCGCGGATCTTGGGGCGGACCTGGGCACCGGCACCGCCGGCACGGACGGCCTTGATGCCGGTGCCGGCGTAGCGGTTGACCTCGGCCTCGGGCTCGGCGGCGTCTCCGGGACCGGCACCCCGGGCAGCACTGATCCCGGCGCCACTGATCCGGGAACCTCCGTTCCGGGCGATGGCACCATCGGCGGCGCAGGCACCGTCGACCCCGGCACGACTGATCCCGGAGCTGCCAGCCCCGGTGACAGCTCCACCGGCTCTGCTGGAGCCGCCGGCATGACGGACGGCAGCGACCTCCCGGCAGCTTCTGCCGGTTCCAGGGCGGTGGGGGGCGCCATCGCAACCGTTGATGTGCCCCGGAGCACCCCGGCCAACGGCAACACGGCACTTGCGACTACCGGCCTCGCCAAGACCGGCTGGGACGCCTCACTGGTGCCACTGGCCCTGCTGCTCCTGATCGCCGGGCTCCTGCTGCTTCGCCGGCGCAGGATGTCCTAGCGTTCGTCCACGCATCATCCAAGGGTCCGCGCACATGCGCCTGAAGCGGCAGCATCCAGCGGACTGACGACGGAAGGAGGCCCCTACCCGGAATCCACCAAAGAACATACAAAACATGTCCAGCACACATGTCCTTGTAGCCAATGGTCCGGCGGCGGACCAGCTTTGATTCGCCGCCGGGCCGTCGGCGTGCCACGGATACGGGACACCCCCAATCGTCGGCGTTACTCCACCGCCCGTATAATTTGAGGTACGACAGTGCCGCGGCGCACCGGGAGGAACGGTCATGGTGGCGGAATCGCCTAGCTCCATCAAGAATGAAGTGGTCGGCGGACGTTATCGGCTGGGGGATGTCATTGGCCGGGGCGGGATGTCTTCGGTCTACTGCGCCCGGGACGAAAACCTGGGCCGGGACGTGGCGTTGAAGCTGTTCGCCCCGCAGGCTCCGGACGCAGATGAACTGAAGCGGCAGGAAGCGGAGATTCAGCTTCTTGCCACCCTGAACCACCCGGGCCTGGTCACGCTGTTTGATGCGGGCATTGACGACCGCATTCCGGATGAGCCCCGGCCCTTCCTCACCATGGAACTTGTGGAAGGCCAGGATCTCCGCAGCCGGATCCGGCACAGCCAGGTCCCGCTGGAAGAGCTGTCCGTCATCGGCGCCGGCATTGCTGACGCGCTGGCGTACGTGCACGGCCTTGGAATCATCCACCGGGACGTCAAGCCCGGCAATATCCTGCTGGTCCAGATCCGTCCGGGCGAACCCCTGCGTCCCAAACTCACGGATTTTGGCATCGCCAGGATTGTCGATTCCACCCGCCTGACGGCCACTGGCACCATGGTGGGCACCGCCGCCTACCTCAGCCCGGAGCAGGCACTCGGCAAGCCGCTGTCCTCGGCCACGGATATCTACTCCCTGGGCCTGGTGCTGCTCGAATGCATCAAGGGAATCGTGGAATACCCCGGCAGCCCCGTGGAATCCGCTGTTGCCCGGCTCCACCGGGCCCCCGAGATCCCCGAGGACGTGCCCTCCGAGTGGGCTGACCTCATCCGTTCCATGACCGCCATCGAGCCCTTGGAGCGTCCCACCGCGGCCGACATCGAGACGGCGCTGCGGCAGGCGCTCGTCTCGCCGGCGTCGACCCCGGGCGAACTCGCCCCCGAGACCACCCGGGTCCTGCCGGCCATGCCTTTCCACCCGCCCTCGATCACGGCAGAGGAATCCGTGGATGAGCTGCGCGTAGCAGCCGCCCCTGCAGAGGCGACAGGCGGCATGGAAACGGGCAACGACGCAGCCACTGGTAATCCCTCCCCGGATGCCCCGGCCCGGAATCTTCACCCCCAAACCCGGACCAAGCGTTTTTGGCTGGCCCTGGTCCTGGCCCTCGTGGTGGTGGCTGCTGCTGTGGCCGCCGTGATGATGACTCTCTCTGCCCAGGCGCCCGCCGACGTCGTCCCCTATCCCACGGTGACCGGCGTGCTGGGCGACCACCTGCAGGAACTTCAAAAAAGCGTGGAACCGTGACCCTGGCACTGCCCCGCACTGCCAGGCTTTTTCGCGGCGGCACTGCCCTGGTGCTTTCAGCCCTTGTCCTCGGCGGCTGCGCAGCCTCGAATAACGGGCTGCAGAGGGACCTTGCCACCCAGCTTCAGGCGCGGGTCCTGGAAGTTACCCAGGCATCGTCCCAAAACGACCCCGCCACCGCGTTGAAGGCGCTGGATGGCCTTGAGTCCGACCTTTCAGCGGGCCAGGCGAAAGGCCGGGTTTCCGAGGAACGACGGCGCAGCATCGCCACCGTGGCGACGGCCGTCCGGGCGGACCTGACCGAAGCGCTGGCCGCACAACAGGCCAAGGCAGCGGAGGACGCCCGCAAGGCCGCGGAGCAGGCGGCCTCGCAAAGCCCCTCCCCGGAAACCACGGCCCAGCAGGCCCCGGCGCCCGCTCAAGGCAATGCCTCCAACGGCGCGGACGCAGGCAAGAACAATGCCGACAAGGGCAAGGGCAAAAACTGAGCGGCACATTGCCGCCGAAAGTCCAGCCCACAAAGAGGCGGTGCTCCGGAACATCTCCGGGGCACCGCCTCTTTCGTGCCGGGCCGCACCAGTCAGGTGCCGGCCCCTGCACCCTTGTTAGCTCAGGCCCGCAATGACCTTGTTCAGCGTGGCCGAGGGACGCATCACTGCCGAGGCCTTGGCGTCCTCGGGGTGGTAGTAGCCGCCGATGTCAACGGGCGAGCCCTGGACCTCTGCCAGCTCGCCGACAATCGTCTCCTCCTTGGAGGACAGCTCGTTGGCGACTGAGCTGAACGCGGCGGCCAGGTCGGCGTCGTCCGTCTGCTTGGCCAGCTCCTCAGCCCAGTAACGGGCCAGGAAGTAGTGGCTGCCACGGTTGTCCAGCTCGCCGGCGCGGCGGCTCGGGGACTTGTTCTCCAGCAGGAACGTGCCGGTGGCGCGGTCCAGGGTGTCGGCGAGGACCTGCGCACGGGCGTTGCCGGTGGTGATGGCGAGGTGCTCGAAGCTCACGGCCAGGGCCAGGAATTCACCCAGGCTGTCCCAGCGCAGGTGGTTCTCCTTCAGCAGCTGCTGGACGTGCTTCGGGGCGGAGCCGCCGGCACCGGTTTCGAACAGGCCGCCGCCGTTCATCAGCGGGACAACGGAGAGCATCTTGGCGCTGGTGCCCAGTTCCAGGATGGGGAACAGGTCCGTGAGGTAGTCGCGGAGCACGTTGCCCGTGACAGAGATCGTGTCCTCACCCTTGCGGATGCGGTCCAGGGTGAACGCGATGGCCTTGACGGGGGACGTGATCTGGATATCCAGGCCCTCGGTGTCGTGGTCCTTCAGGTACTCGTTGACCTTGGCGATGAGGTTGGCGTCGTGGGCGCGGTCCTCGTCCAGCCAGAACACGGCGGGGGTCTGGGAGGCGCGGGCGCGGGTGACGGCCAGCTTGACCCAGTCGCGGATGGGGGCGTCCTTGGTCTGGCAGGCGCGCCAGATGTCGCCCTCCGAAACCTCGTGTTCGATCAGGACGTTGCCGGAGCCGTCCACGACCTGCACCGTGCCGGCTTCCTGGATTTCGAACGTCTTGTCGTGGCTGCCGTATTCCTCGGCTGCCTGCGCCATGAGGCCGACGTTGGGGACGGTGCCCATGGTGGTGGGGTCGTAGGCGCCGTTGGCGCGGCAGTCGTCGATGACCACCTGGTAGATGCCTGCGTAGGAGCTGTCCGGCAGCACGGCCAGGGTGTCCGCCTCCTTGCCGTCCGGGCCCCACATGTGGCCGGAGCTGCGGATCATGGCGGGCATCGAGGCGTCGACGATGACGTCGCTGGGGACGTTCAGGGTGGTGATGCCCTTGTCGGAGTCAACCATGGCCAGGGCGGGGCCGTCTTCGAGGCCCTTCTTGATCAGGTTCTGCACGCCGTCGCGGACGTCTCCGGGGAGGTCCTCGAGGCTGCTGAGGATGGCGGCAAGGCCGTTGTTGGGGCTGATGCCCGCGGCGGCGAGCTGCTTGCCGTAGGTGTCGAAGAGTTCGGAGAAGTAGGCCTTCACCACGTGGCCGAAGATGATGGGGTCCGACACCTTCATCATGGTGGCCTTCAGGTGTGCCGAGAACAGCACTCCTTCTTCCTTGGCACGGGCCACCTGGGCCTTCAGGAACTCGTCCAGCGCGGCGGCGCGCATGACTGTGCCGTCGATGACCTCGCCGGCCAGGACGGGGAAGGCCTTCTTGAGGACCTTGACCGAGCCGTCTTCGCGGACGAGCTGGATGGCGATGGTGCCGTCATTGTCGATGACCACGGACTTCTCGTTGGAGCGGAAGTCGTCCTGGCCCATGGTGGCCACGTTGGTCTTGGAATCGGCGGTCCAGGCGCCCATGGAGTGCGGGTTCTGGCGCGCGTAGTTCTTCACGGACAGCGGGGCGCGGCGGTCCGAGTTGCCTTCACGCAGGACCGGGTTCACCGCGGAGCCCTTGATCTTGTCGTAGCGCGAGCGGATGGCGGTCTCTTCGTCGGAGGAGGGGTTGTCCGGGTAGTCAGGCAGCGCGTAACCCTGGCCCTGCAGCTCTGCAATGGCCGCCTTCAGCTGCGGGATGGAGGCGCTGATGTTGGGCAGCTTGATGATGTTGGCTTCAGGCGTCTTTGCCAGCTCACCGAGTTCAGCAAGGGCGTCACCGATCTGCTGGTCCGGGGTGAGGTAGTCACCGAATACTGCAATGATGCGGCCGGCGAGCGAGATGTCGCGGGTCTCCACCTCCACACCTGCGGTCGAGGCGAACGCCTCGATGATGGGCAGGAACGAATAGGTAGCCAGCATCGGCGCTTCGTCGGTGTGGGTGTAGATGATCTTGGACATGCGCGGGCGTCTCCCTGAAGGTCGGCTTGGTTATGAAATCTTTGTCTATTTCACCAAGTACAACTTACCCGAGGACGCCCGGTTGAACCTTAACGGGACGCCCGGATTACCCGGGTGAGAGCAGGATTACAGCGATGGAAAATGCCCGACGGCGGCACATGGCAGGGTGCGTCGCGGCGGCGTCATTTTGCTGCCTCAGGCTGGTGCGGGATTGCGGAAAGCCCTACATGATACGTCACTACTGTTTACAAACTTGTCATGTGACGATAAATTCGCTACGTCACTCCCGACCCCGGGCCCAACCCCGTTCAGACAGGACAACAATGACACGCACCAGGTCTCTGGCCTCCGGCCTCCTGGCCTTCTCGGCAGCCGCCGTGCTGGCACTCACCTCTGCGGGCGGTGCCTCTGCCGCACCGGCCCCGGCCGATGGCAAATCAAACCCCTCGGTTGCCGGTATCACAGTTGATACGTCCGGGGCCGCAGACTACTGGACGGCTGAGCGGATGCAGGCTGCCATTCCCGGCGATGTCCTGGCCGCCAAGGCCCTGGAACGCGGCAACCGCTCCAGCACCGACGTCGTGGAGAAGGGCAAGCCCAGCACCACCAAGGCCACCAAGGGCAAGCCGACCATCGCCAAGAGCGAGAACCCTGTCTCCCACATCGGCAAAGTATTTTTCACCATGGGAACCACGAACTACGTGTGCTCCGGGAACGCTGTGGCGTCCACGAACGGCAGCACCGTGGCCACGGCCGGACACTGCGTCAACGAGGGCCCCGGCGCCTACGTCACCAACTTCGTTTTTGTGCCCGCCTACGACAACGGCGCCGCACCCTACGGCAAGTGGGCCGCGAAAGCCCTCTACGCCCCCAGCCAGTGGGTCTCCAACGGAGATATGACCTATGACACCGGCTTCGCCGTCGTGAACCGGAACACGCAGAGCCAGACCCTGACCTCTGCTGTGGGCGGCTCCGGCGTTGCCTTCAACCAGGCGCGTGGACTGACGTACACGGCCTACGGATACCCGCAGGCTTCACCGTTCGACGGCACGTCGCTCTGGAGCTGCACCGGCACGGCAACCAATGACCCGAACAACCCGCAGTTCAACAGCCAGGGCATTCCCTGCGACATGACCGGCGGCTCCTCCGGCGGCCCGTGGTTCATCGGGACCGGCTCCGGGGGCATTCAGAACTCCATCAACAGCTACGGCTACAACCGCTCCGCCGTGATGTACGGCCCGTACTGGGGATCTGTCATCCAGTCCACCTACAACAGTGCAGCCGCAGCCTAAGGAACCGGCACCCGACCAGGGCGGGGCCAGCCAAGGCGACGTCAGCCACATCGACCTGGACCAGTCCCCCGAGGAGGTCCTCGAGTACTGGACGGACGAACGGATGGCAGAAGCCAAGCCCCGGGAGCTCCGGCTCCCGGCGGAGGGTCCGCGTCTCAAGCAGAGGGGCGCGGACACTGGCGAACCAGGGTCCGGCTCCCCCGGTCCGGAACGCTAGGCACGGTCCCGGCCACGGCTCATCCAAGCAAACGACGACGGCGCCCGTCCCCTTCGCAGGGGGCGGGCGCCGTCGTTCGCGCAGCCTCCTAGTGGAAGAAGTGGCGTGCTCCCGTGAAGTACATCGTGATGCCGGCAGCGTTGGCTGCCGCGATGACTTCCTCGTCCCGGACGGATCCGCCCGGCTGCACGACGGCGCGGACGCCGGCGTCGATAAGGATCTGCAGTCCGTCCGCGAAGGGGAAGAACGCGTCGGAGGCTGCCACGGCACCCTGGGCACGCTGCGGCGCACCGGCACCGCTGGCGTTGGACGCACCGCCGGCACCGTCGACGTCGGACTCGACCTGGACGCCCAGCGTGTTGGCGCGTTCCACGGCCAGCTTGCAGGAGTCGAGGCGGTTGACCTGGCCCATGCCGATGCCCACTGCGGCGCCGTTGTCGGCGAGCAGGATGGCGTTGGACTTTGCGGCCCGGCACGCGGTCCAGGCGAAGGCGAGGTCGGCGAGCGTCTTCTCATCCGCAGCCTCACCGGCTGCCAGGGTCCAGTTGGCGGGGTTGTCGCCGTCGGCGTCCACCTTGTCGCTGACCTGGACCAGCATGCCGCCGGAGACCTGGCGGAACTCCGTGGGATAGCGTCCGTAGCCTTCGGGCAGGGCGAGGAGGCGGATGTTCTTCTTCTTGGAGAGGATCTCCACGGCCTCGGGTTCGAAGCCGGGCGCGATGACGACCTCGGTGAAGATGTCCTTGACGGTGTTCGCCATGCCCGCGGTCACGGGGCGGTTGGCGGCGATGACGCCGCCGAAAGCGGAGACGGGGTCGCAGGCGTGTGCCTTGGCGTGGGCGTCGGCGATGGGATCGGCGGCGTCCGCGGAACCGACGGCCACGCCGCAAGGGTTGGCGTGCTTGATGATGGCGACGGCGGGCTCGCTGAAGTCGAAGGCGGCGCGCAGGGCGGCGTCGGCGTCAACGAAGTTGTTGTAGCTCATGGCCTTGCCGTGGAGCTGGTCTGCCTGGGCGATGCCCACGGGCGCGGCGTTGTCAACGTAGAGGGCGGCCTGCTGGTGCGGGTTCTCGCCGTAGCGCAGCACTTCGGAGCGCTCGAGGGACAGGCCTGCGTAGGCGGGCCAGTCGATGACGCCGTCGCCGTCCTCGTCGAGGAACTGGCTCGCGGTCCAGGTGGCAACAGCGTTGTCGTAGGACGCGGTGTGGGCGAAGGCCTTCGCGGCGAGGCGGCGGCGGGTCTTGAGATCGAAGCCACCCGCGGCGGCGGCTTCAACCACCTGGCCGTAGAAGGTGGGGTCCACCACGATGGCGACGGCGGCGTGGTTCTTGGCTGCGGAGCGCACCATGGCAGGGCCTCCGATGTCGATCTGCTCGACGACGTCATCCTGCGCGGCGCCGGACCTGACGGTCTCCACGAACGGGTAGAGGTTCACCACCACCAGGTCAAAGGGCTCGATGTCCATGCTGGCAAGGGTTTCCATGTGGGCCGGCACGCGGCGGTCGGCGAGGATGCCGCCGTGGACGCGCGGGTGCAGCGTCTTCACGCGGCCGTCCAGCATCTCCGGGGAACCGGTGACTTCCTCGACCTCCTGCACGGGGATGCCCGCGGCGGCGATCTTCTTGGCCGTGGAGCCGGTGGAGACCAGCTTCACGCCCGCCTCGTGCAGGCCCTTGGCGAGCTCCTCCAGGCCGGTCTTGTCGTAAACCGAGATCAGGGCCCGGCGGATGGGTACACGGTCAATGGATACGCGCTCATGCTGCGTGAAGCTCACAAATGTCTCCGTCTTATCTCGCGGACCAGTGCCGCGGTTGGTGGGGATACGGCCAGTTTATCGCGAAGCGCAGCTTCGGCAGGCGTGTCCGCCCGAGTGTGAACACCGGGGACCGGGCTAGAGTTTTGAGGAGGAGGCGGCGATGAATACTTACACCACTGTGCCCAGCGGCGAACAGGTGGTCCAGGAACTGCCCTGGCGGTGGAAAGTCCAGGGCAGGATCTTCCTGGTCGGGGGCCTGGGGTTCATGTTCGATGCGTGGGATGTGACCCTTAACGGCATCCTGATCCCGCTGCTGTCCAAGCACTGGGCGCTGACTCCCGGCGATGCGGCCTGGGTGGGCACCGCTAACCTGATCGGCATGGCGCTGGGCGCCTTTGTCTGGGGCACCATCGCGGATACCGTGGGGCGCAAGAAGGCGTTCACTGCCACGCTGCTGCTGTTCTCCCTGTTCACGGTGCTGGGTGCGTTCGCCCCGGACTTTGCCTGGTTCTGCGTCTTCCGGTTCATGGCCGGCTTCGGGCTGGGTGGCTGCATCCCGGTGGACTACGCCCTGGTGGGCGAGTTCACGCCCCGGAAGCAGCGCGGAAGAGTGCTGACGGCGATGGACGGCTGGTGGCCCATCGGCGCCGCCCTGGCAGGATTCGTCTCCGCCGGGCTGGTGGCCCTGTACGGTGACTGGCGGCTGACCATGCTGGTCATGGTGCTGCCGGCGCTGCTGGTCTTCTGGGTCCGGCGCAGCGTCCCGGAATCGCCGCTGTTCCTGATCCGCAAGGGCCGGCGCGAGGAAGCGGCCCGGATCATCGACGGGCTGGTGGCCGCCACCGGTGCTGAGCCACGCGCCTACAGCCTGCCGGACGCCAGGCATGTGCCGCGGCTTTCGGCGGGCAGCGCCTGGACGCAACTGCGCTCGGTTTGGCAGTTCAACTGGAAGATCACCGCTGCCGCCTGGTCACTCTTCTTCAGCATCCTGCTGGTGTACTACCTGTCCCTGACGTGGATGCCGCGGATCCTGATTGGAGCCGGGTTCGCCGAATACAAGGCGTTCGTGACCACCGCGTCCATGGCCGCCGTCGGCTTCCTGGGCGTCGTGGTGGCAGCCCTGCTGGTGGAGCGAGTGGGCCGCAAATGGATCCTGGCCATCACCGGCCCGCTGTCCGCGCTGACGCTGGTGATCGTAGCGATCGTGGTGGACATCCCGACGGCGGCAGTGTTCTGGCTGCTCGTTTTCGGATTCGTGGTGCAGGTGGCCATTCCCGTGCTCTATGCGTACGTGTCCGAGCTTTATCCCACGGAGCTGCGGGGCACCGGATTCGGCTGGGCGTCCACGTTCTCGCGGCTGGGGGCCGGGTTCGGTCCGCTCATCTTCGCCAACTACTTCTGGCCGGAGCTGGGGCTGGCCACGTCCTTCGCCCTGGCAGGGGCCCTGGTGCTGGCGGCCGTCGTCTGGATGGCGTTCTTCTCCCCCGAAACCCGGCAGCGCCGCCTCGAGTAGGACGCCGCTGCCCGGACCCGCTTCTCCGGTTCTTCCTCCCAACGACTGGATGCTTGACTCGTGGGTGTCCGAGGCTGCCGCTAAACTCCGGCACGAACGCCGGAGACCGATCCCGGCCAAGCCAAGGGGGAAGCCGCATGAGTCCGTACCAGACGCCACGAGAACCAAGTTCAACTCAAAGGTCTGTCAGCGAAGTCCGTGGCTGGGTAAGTGATCGGGTTCGAGGGGTTGACCTGGCTGTGCAGGGTGAATGCGTAGCTCCACGCACGTCAGAAAACAGGTGGAATTTTGACCTCGTATCCGTCTCTCCAAAAGGGGTGGAGTACCTGCCATGCGTCGTCTGGGCAGACGCAGCTCAGAGGCTTGATGCGAGGCTCAGGATCAGTGGTTCTTCATTGGAACAAGCAATGTTGGAAGGAATGGTGCTCACCATTAGAGGGACGCTGTGGTTCAACTCCGAAGGTACGGTCGGACTAAGGGTTAGCGACATCGAACCTGGCTTCGCCCGCCGCGGCGAACTCTATCTTGAGCACAAAAGGGCAATCGCTTCGCTTCGCACGGCGGGTGTTGATAGCCGTCGCCTCAGCAATCGATTTGTCCATGACAATCCCAAGAAGGCATTTCAAGATATTGGTTTCAAGCCAGAACGGATTATGGTTCTGGGCCCTGCCAATGCGCAAGGAATTGGAGATCTGAAGCGCCGGCTGTCTCATAGCTCACGATCCACTCCGGAGGTCATTTACCGTTCCCTTTCCTGGACCGCCGGTTCGCACATAGGTGCATTCGACGCGCACCTTCAAGAGGCCGGGCGTCTGGATCTGGATCTGGTCCTTTTGGTTCAGGGTGGCGGGCATTGGAGCAGGCTCCGCGGCTACCAACGTGCGGACTTAGCCCTGGCAATCCAGAGGTCGCCGGTCCCTGTCGCAACGGCTGTGGGGCATGACGCCAACATCTCATTGGCCGATCGGGCCGCCATGCTGTCCTTCACCACGCCGACAGCCGCGGCTGAAGCGATCGATAACGTTCTGGACCTCGACCGGTGGCAGCGGAAGAGGGATGCGCGCAACGCAGTCGCACAAGAGCGCCGGGAGGCAGAACTTGCAGCCAGGAGAGCTTTCATCGGCCTCCAGGAAGCCAAAGTCAAGGACCTCGAACAGAAGTGCACGGCCGCTTGGGAGGCCGAAGGCAGGGCGCGAAGGGATCAGATGGAAGCTGTCGCCGGATTACATCTGGCGTTTAGGCTTCACACGCAGGATCTTTTGGAAACCGCGGAGGCCCGCGTCAGATTCATTTCACATGCGGTATCGGTGGTGATTCTCCTAGCGGTCATTGCGCTGGTGGCGTTCGATGATGAAGTTTTGAGGCTTCTTCAATTCAGTCCAAATGCGCTTCAAAACTGGCTATACGTTTTGACGACAATTGCGACTGGCGTTTGGCTGCTCGTATGGCAACGGCGAGCACGAAACACCACCGGGCTGCCGTCGGCATCCCGCATGAAGCATCCGCCCAGAGATGTGGATTCCTGGCGAGTCGCCGTGAAGAGAGTCCGTACCGTTCGGAAGCTCCGGAAGCTCCGACACCACATGCCGCTTTAACTTGGAATCTGGCGCGCTGCCGGTGACTCCGCTGGGCACTGCTTCTCACTGTGACCAGCCCCTGCTTTGCAGCGCAGCCCTTACTTTCGAGACGGCATGCCTGGCACCGTTGTCCATGTGTCGCCTGGAAATCCTGACGAGTAGCCAGCCTGCACGGTTGAAGTCTTCCTCCCGGGCAATATCTTTGACCACCTGGCCCGCTATGGAATGCGATTCGCCGTCGTATTCCACCGCAACCCGGCGTTCCGGGTAGCTCAAGTCCGGCTGACGCACGACGCCGGCACACAGCTGCGTCGGCAGGTTTAATTGCGGTTTTGGAAGGCCTGCATTCTCCAGAGCCAGCCTCAGGCGCGTCTCGGGCGCAGAGTCGGAACCCACGCGCGCCTGGTCCAGCGCCAAACGGGCCTTCCTGATGCCGGGCGTGCCTTTGTGCCGGTCAAGCATCTGAGCCAACTCCTCAAGGCTGCAGTGCGGCTCCAGTCGGGACTCAAATGCAGCTCTCGGTATCCTCACAAGGTGGTCCGCCACTACGGTTAATTCCTCAACGCTCATCCTTCTCGCGTTGTCCAGCCAGGTACGTGGCCTGCTCGTCACCAGCAGCCCATCCACGCAGACAACCTCGTCATCGAAGAACTGCCCCACATGACCAATGACGCCCTTGCGTCGCGGTATCGCCATTGTGTCAGGGCGGGAAATATGGATACGAGGGTCATTTTCACCGGGCAAATAAGCCGGAAATTGCCAGAACCTGAATGCAGTGGCATGCGACGCAGCGGAGAATTCCGTAATCGTAGTGAACGGCCGTACAACCTCCGGCCTGGGTGTGTCCTCCGGACCTGCCAGGGCGGCCAAATCCGGAATCCTGATGCCGCGGCTGGGTGCGGATAGCGCGTGGTGACGCAGTCTCCTGAGGCTTATGCCGGCGTCGACCGCTTCGCGAAAGGTAAACGGCAGGCTCAGGAGATGGGCTGGGAGCGGACTCGGGGTCTTCACGGCAACATCGTTGCAAATTTAGGATGCCCAAATGGCGTTATCCACAGGCCGGGAACGGCCTGGGACATCTGACTGGCAGTTGTTGTCGTTCTGGGTGCTCAAAACGACAACAACTGCGAGTCAGTTGGGTGGGGAGGATGGGTCGGCGGCGAGGGCGGCCAGGGTGGACACCAGGAGCCGGCGTTCCACCACCTTGATGCGCTCGTGCAGGGTTTCCTCGGTGTCGGCGTCCTCGATGGCCACTGCCTCCTGGGCGATGATGGGCCCGGTGTCCACCCCGGCGTCGGCCCAGTGGACAGTGCAGCCGGTCACCTTCACCCCGTAGGCCAGGGCGTCCCGCACGCCGTGGGCTCCGGGGAACGCGGGGAGCAGCGCGGGGTGCGTGTTCAGGTACCGGCCGTTGAACGCATCGATGAACTCCGGGCTGACGATCCGCATGAAGCCGGAGGAAACCACCACGTCAGGCTTGTAGGCGGCCACGGCTTCGATCAGCGCCGCGTTCCAGTCGGCCCGGTCGGGATAGGCCTTGAAGTCCACGACGAAGGTGGGGATGCCGGCAGCAGCGGAACGTTCGACGCCGAACGTGCCTTCGCGGTCCGCGCCCACCGCCGCGATGTCGACGTCGAGCTGGCCCGCCTTGACGGCGTCGATGACGGCCTGGAGGTTGGAGCCGGTTCCGGAAACGAGGACGACGATACGCATTGGTCCAGCTTAGGTGCACGCTCGCGTACGCTGGAAAACATGAACAGCACACCGGGGCGGGGCGGCCAGCAGCAGGCGCCGCCGCAGCTGAGCGAGGCGGCCAAAGCTTCCCTGGCCAAGACGCACACCTTGTTCCGGATGTTCGTCGTCTCCGTGATCGGCGCGTTTTTCGTGTACCAGCTGGACGTCAACTACCTGTGGCTGACCACGGTCCTGGCCGGCGCCGGCATTGTCCTCGGCGTGGTCCTGCTGGCCAGGGCCGTCAGGCTAAAGGAATCCAAGCTGGTGCTGTTCGGCACCATCTCCGGCCTGGTGGTGGCCGCCGTCATGGTCCTGCTGATCGTCAGCACCTTGGTGTTTTTTGACCAGGTGCGCGAGTACCAGGCCTGCGTGGGCCGGGCCCTGACCGACCGCGCCACCCACGCGTGCATGGTGCAGTTCCAGGACGTACTCCCCGCCAGGGTGCCGTAGCCCCTGCGGAGCTGCTCCTAACGGACCAGCTCCACATCCTGCGGTGCGGCCCCAGCGTTCTCGCGTTCCAGCCACGGCCCCGCCGCGTAGCCAATCACGACGCCGGCCCCCACCTCGGCTGCCACCCACAGGGCCATCCACAGCGGGTCGGGTCCAATGTCCGTCAGTCGGCCGATACCGGCCGATCCCCTGGCCACCCAGGCCAGGCAGATGACCAGCAGACCAGCCGCCACCCCTACCAGGGCGCCGAGGACCAGGGTGGACACGGTGGCCGTGAACCAGCGCGCGCGGACCTTGATGGCGAGCCACTCGTCGAAGTGGTTTTCGCCTTCCCGCAGGAACCACCAGCCGGCAAAGACTCCGGCCAGCACGGGCACGATCAGTGCCACGAAGGCGTAGTCCAGGGCCCCGGAAGGAATGGCCGCCAGCACCGGGACGGACGGCAGCGGCCCCACGGCCGTGCCCAGCGGACCCACCTGGGAGCCTGCCCCCATGGCAAACCCCGCGCCGGACGTCCACGCCAGGGCAAACACCACAAGGTTGGGCAGGAACCCAAGCTGGGCAATGGTGAGGGCGGCACCTCCCACCGGGCCGGCGTCGAGCGCTTCATAGACTGCCACCACCAGGTTCCAGTGGATGAACAGGTCAACAGCCAGCAGCACCGCGGCCAGGGCCAGCGCGGAAACCACGGCCACGAATCCGGCCTTCGCGGCCGATGCGAAATACGAACCGGCCCAGCGTGAGTGCTGGCTGGTGCGCGAGATCCAGTCCACCGCGTCCACGCCGATGAGCCGGCTCCAGGAACCAGCCTCCCTGCGGGCGCCAACCACCATGCCCAGCCCGTACGGGATCAGCGGGACCAGCATGGCATACGCCAGGTTGATGCCGACGTCCGCGGTCCGGCAGACAAAAGCGGTGGCGGCACCGAACGCGGCGTACACCGCCCACGACCCGAGCAGCGCCTGCCACAACTGGTCCGTGTAGGAAGCCCGCGCCAGCCGCCGGCCGGCACGCCAGGCCAGGAGGAACGGGATCAGCGTCAGGCCGAGGGGAATCAGGCTGAGGAGATCGGTGCCGCCGTGGGAAGCCGACGCCGGCCCTGCTCCGGCAAGCTCCAGCGGCACACCGTGGACCAACAGCCAGGACTGGCCGGCCAGGCGGGCGAGGACCTCGAACTGGCTGTTCCGGAATCCGGCAGTGGCCCACACCGCAACGACCGGCGCCACCACCACCAGCGCGGAAATGATGGCCGCCTGCGCAGTCTCAAGGGCGCCCTGCAGCCACAAGGGCATTGGAAGGCCACGGTCTCCGGTCTGATCAGCGCGCAGTTTCATCGCCTTCCATGGTGTCACGGCGGGCGCTTCCGGCCTGCGAACGACAGGCTCCCCACGGATACCGATGCACAATCAGTGCGGAGCATGCCGGCGCTTTTTCCAGGGCCCGGCCGTAAAATTGGTATCTGGACTATCCCCGCCCCGCAGTGGGTGAATTGTGATCTCTGCTGGCCGCCGCATTCGGGGAAGGCCAGCAACGGACCCGGCCACCGTAAACCGGGAAAACAGGAGCCGCGAATGAGAGATGAACCGTAAGTTCTGAAGATATTCGTCCTACTGGCTGGTGCAGCCGCCGCTGTAGCCGCGGCTGCACCAGCATTTTTGTGCCGGCACGGCGAACCCCTTGACGCAGGGCTCAATGACGCACGGCACAATGGCACAGCACAGCGGCGCCGGGAATCCCGAGGGGACTCCCGGCGCCGTTCCGCCCCGCAGGGCGCGTTGGGGCTACTGTGCCGGATCAGCGGCGGGCGTCGCCGTCCGTTTCGATGTTTTCCTTGCGGACCTCTTCGTTGACCGTAACGTCGTCGCGGACGACGTCCTTGTCCAGCCGGACCCGTTCCACCGGAACGGCTTCCTTTTCGACGACCGGGCGTTCCTCGTGGAGGACCACCTCGTGTTCCTCTTCGCTGATGTCCGGCCCCCTGAGGGCCTCACCGCGGTTCGCATCGGTGATCGGTTCACGTTCTACGCGGACTTCCTCGCGTTCCACCGGGATGGTCCTGGTGACGTTCTCGGTGGTGACGGACTTCCGGAGCCGTGCCCGGCCGGTGGTTTCGCGTTCCTTGCCAACGTGCAGCCGCTCCTCGGAACGCGTCATGGCGTCATCGGTAGTGGGGCCGGAGGTGTCGTGGCCGACGGTTCCGCCTACAGCCTCATCACGGTCGTAGGTGTCCCGGCCCGCGCCCAGGCCCGCCGTCGGAGTACCGGCGTTGAGGTCGGCGTCGCCCTGCAGGTCGACGTCCCGCTCGGTGCCGGTCTGCGCCTCGGTGTAGGTCCGGGCACCGCGGTCGTAGTAGGTGTACAGGCGGTCCTCTTCCTCGGGTGTGAGGTGTCCGTCGGCATCAACCCGGGGAGCATCCTTGACGTGTTCCTTGGTGTACGGAACCACGAGGTCCTCACCCTGGTGGTGTGCCCCTTCCACCGGCACGAAAGACTCGGAGGTGCCAAAGAGGCCCGTCTTGACCGTGACCCATGTGGGCTCGCCGGTGTCGTCGTCGGCGTACAGCTGCCCGATCGAACCGATCTTCGCGCCGTCGGATCCGACAACGTGGCCGCCGCGGTTGAGCAGGTCTTCAAGATTTTCCCTGTTGAGCATGACTCTCCTTGGATCTGTCTTTGCACTGGGTCTGCCAGCAATGGATGGCACGGACGGAGGTTTCCCGGCGTCCGGCTTCCGCCCCGGCTGCTTGAGGCTCTGCGCTGGCTGCACCACTACCGTAAGCATGCTTAGCATCAGATGCCAAGCCTACTTAGTAATTTTTTTGAAACCCCCGGAACAGCTGTTCACCCAGCCTTTCCCTTCGGGTCACGCTTTCTCCCCCGCCATGTCAAGGACGGCGCCCACGGTTGAGGGGTGAGGATCGCGATTGTTGCCGAATCATTCCTGCCGCTGATGAACGGAGTCACGCACTCCATCCTGAGGGTGCTGGACCACCTCCAGGACCGGGGCGACGATGTCCTGGTCATCGCCCCGTCCGCCCACGACGGCGACGCGCCGGGGCACGTCAACGGCGCACAGATCCACCGGCTTCCGGCCGTCCCGCTGGCGGGGTACACGAATGTCCGGGTGGCGATGGGCGGTGTGTACCGGGTCAAGAGAATCCTTGCCGACTACGCACCGGATGTCGTCCACCTTGCTTCACCGTTCGTCCTGGGCTGGCGGGCGGCGCAGGCCGCCCACCAGCTGGGCATCCCCACCGTGGCCGTCTACCAGACCGAGGTCCCCAGCTACGCCGCCAGGTACGGGGTGCCCTTCCTGGAGAACTGGGCCTGGAACCGCGTGGAGAACATCCACCTGCTGGCCACCCGCACCCTGGTGCCCTCCACGTTCGCGCTGAACCAGTTGCGTGGCCGGGGCATCCCGCGGGTCAGGATGTGGAGGCGTGGGGTGGACACGGCGCGGTTTTCTCCGGACAAGCGCGACGACGGCTGGCGGGCCGGGGTGGCTCCCGGCGGGCAGCGGATCATCGGCTATGTGGGCAGGCTCGCCGTGGAGAAACAGGTGGAAGACCTTGCCGCCCTCGCGGGGCTGCCGGACACACGGCTGGTGGTGGTGGGCGACGGACCCCAGCGCGGCGCCCTGGCGGAGGCCCTCCCGGACGCCGTCTTCACGGGGTTCCTGGGAGGTGACGAGCTGGCCCGGGCGGTGGCGTCTTTCGACCTGTTCGTCCACCCGGGCGAGTTCGAGACCTTTTGCCAGACCATCCAGGAGGCCATGGCATCGGGCGTTCCCGTGGTGGCCACCGGCCGCGGCGGCCCCCTGGACCTGGTGGAGAATTCGCGGACCGGCTGGCTGTATGAACCCGGGGACCTTGCCGGCATGCGGTCGAGGGTGCAGGACCTGGTGGGCGACGACGCCAAGCGCCGGGCTTTTGCGGCCGCTGCACACGCCTCGGTCCAGGACAGGACCTGGCCGGCCCTCTGCGGCGAACTGGTCCGCCACTACGACGAGGTCATCTCCGGCGGAGCGGTGCCGGCACACCAAAGCAACACCAAGGGAGCAACGCTGTGATCATTTCCGTCATCGGCTGCGGCTACCTCGGCGCGGTCCACGCCGCCACCCTGGCATCCATGGGGCACACCGTGGTGGGCATCGACGTCGACCCCCATAAGGTGGAGCAACTGGCCTCCGGCGCCGCACCGTTCCACGAACCAGGGCTGGATGAACTCCTGCAGCACGGCCTGGCCACGGGCAGGCTGCGGTTCTCCACCGACGCCGCTGACGCCGCGGGCGCCCAGGTTCACTTCCTCTGCGTGGGCACCCCGCAGGACAAGACGTCCGACGCCGCCGACCTCACCTTCCTGGTCTCCGCCGCGGTTGCCCTGCTGCCGCACCTGGCCGCGGGCGCCGTCGTCGTGGGTAAGTCCACGGTGCCCGTTGGCACCGTGGACATGCTCGGCGGCGTCCTGGCCGCGCGGCCGGACGTGCTGCTGGGCTGGAACCCCGAGTTCCTGCGGCAAGGCACCGCGGTCAAGGATTCGCTGGTGCCGGACCGGCTGGTGTACGGCGTCAACGGCGGACGGGCCGCCGCCTTCAACCCCGCCACGGGCGCGCCGCGGGGCGTGACGGCAGTCCTGGACGCTGTCTACGAACCCCTGCTGGCCGCCGGAATCCCGCGGCTGGTCTGCAACTTCGCCACGGCCGAACTGATCAAGTCGGCGGCAAACGCGTACCTGGCCACCAAGGTCAGCTTCATCAATGCGGTCGCCGAACTGTGCGACGCCGCGGGCGCCGACGTGGCCGAACTCAGTGAAGCGATGGGGCTGGACCCGAGGATCGGCAGCCGCTACCTGCATGCCGGCCTGGGCTTTGGCGGCGGCTGCCTGCCCAAGGACATCCGCAGCTTCCGCACCCAGGCCGCCGCCCTTGGCGTACCCGCCGTGGAGGACTGGATGGGCCTGGTGGATTCCGTGAACCTGGGCCAGCGGCAGCGCACGGTCGCCCTGGCGGCGGACCTGTGCGGCGGCACACTGGCGGGGCGTTCCCTCACCGTGCTCGGCGCCTCGTTCAAACCCGAAACCGATGACATCCGTGACTCGCCCGCGCTGGACGTTGCCGACCGGCTCGCTGCCGCCGGGGCGCACGTGACCGTGACGGACCCCAAGGCGGTGAACCACGCCTGGCGGCGCTACCCGCGCCTCCGCTTCGAGACCTCCACGACGCGTGCACTGGAAGGCGCCGAACTGGTCCTGATCCTGACGGAGTGGGACGAGTACCGCAGGCTGTGCCCCGCCGTTGCCGGGTCGCTGGTCCGGCGCCGGGTGGTGCTGGACGCCCGCAACGTCCTGGACGCGCCCGCCTGGCAGGGTGAAGGCTGGGTGGTGCGCGGCCTCGGAACCTGTGGCGGCGCATTGCAGCTCACAGCGCCGGCGCCGGCTGGCTGATCGGGGCTGCCTGGCTGATTGGGGCTGCCTGGCTGACGGGCAGGACTTGCAGGTGGTGCCCCAGGGCAGGCCGGCGGAAGCGGGCCAGGATCTGCGGGGACGGCCGGAGCCCCAGCTCAGCGTCCAGCAGGGTCCGGTACTGGCGCAGGTATTCGTGGGCCGCAGCGATGTTTCCCTCGTCCAGGCAGACGTCAATCAGGACCGCGTGGACCGACTCGCGCAGCGGCTCGATGGCCTTGGCCCGGAGGGCGGCGTCGATGGCTTCCGGGTAACGGCCGAGCTTCCGCAGCCTGACCGCGAGCGCTTCGAGCGCATGGAGCTGGAGCTGGCGCAGCCGCTCGCGCTCCACGAGGAGCCAGTCCTCGTCCCAGGCCGGGAGGAGTTCGCCGGTCAGCGGGGAGCTGTTGATGTCCGCGGCGGCAAGCTCCGCCGCCTGCGACAGCAGCCGGCCGGCCTGGTTCCGGCATTCCTGGACGTCCACCGACACGTCAGCACCGAGCGCCAGTTCATTCCGGCCTGCGGAGACAAGTTCCGCGTGCGCCGACCTGATCCGCCACAGCGCCGTGCGGAGGCTGCCATGGGCATGGTCCATGGTGGAGTCGGCCCACAGCCTGCCCACCACCGCATCGCGGGAACACTTGAGGCCGTCCTGCCGGGCCAGCGCAAGGAACGCCAGGACCCGCTGGGCGTGCAGCGGAAGCCGGACACGGTCCTCCCCCAGGAACAGTGAAAAACCGTTAAGGAGGAAGAGCCTTGGCTGGAGAACGGTGCCCGGTGCCGGGCGGGAGGGTGCAGACGTCATTGAAGGACCCCACGTTCACGTCAGACGCAGACAAGCAACTGAGACCTGCCACGAATTATTCGTGGCGATGATCAACATCACTACGCAATGTTGATGCCCGGTAAGGCATTCCTGGGGATCATTTCCGCCATGACTGCCGAATACTCCGTGATCGTACTGCGGGCCTGGCGTAACCCACAAGGGTTGATTATCCGGGTTTTGACCACCGACGGGACGCGCCGGAATTGGGTCGTTTTGGGCACTGCGAACCTGGCCGCGCTCCTGGAAATACTGATTTCCGAGCTCCAGCCGCCGGGTTCCGACACCGCGGCGGAAATTACTACAGACGATTGACGGTGGAACATACGCCACCCCTTCACTCTGGAGTCCCATCCTGTAAGGAGGCTGTCATGGACGTGCAGTCCGGCTTCACCAGCGAGGCACTCTTCTCCGGCCTGTCCCTGGCCGAACCTCCCGCCGCAGCGGCCAATTTCCAGGCCGAAGCGCCAGAGGCAACCCTGAACTCGCCCTTCCCCGCCCGCTTCATCGCCGAGGCCTTCACCCCGGAACGGGGGGACGCGGCCGCATTCTTCGCCGAGCTGGAGGACGAAGACTTCATTGATTCCCTGGACCAGCTGATCGACGACGCAGCCGCACACCAGCTCGCCGAGCAGCGGAACTGGTCCTCGCTGCCCGCGGAAGCGGACGCGCGTGCCTCCCTGGAGGACTGGATCGAACCGGTGGCGGCCGCCGCGGAACGCGCCCTCGACGGCTTCGCCGAGCGGCTGGTGGGGCCGGACATCTACGGCATGCCGGCGCAGGAGTTCGAACAGCTGCTGGAGGCCGCCGGCAACGAAGCCCCTTACGCCCTCCCCGGCTACGAAAACTTCCTGGGCGGCCTCCTGCGGGCCGGAAAGAAGCTGGTGAGCGGCGCCGTCGGGCTGGTCAAAAAGGGCATCGCCGCCGTTGGCAAGGTGCTCCCCGTGAACCTGCTGCTGGGCAAGCTCAAAGGCCTGGTCCGGCCCCTGCTCAAGCGCGTCATCAGCGCCGCCATGAACCGGCTGCCGGCCAGTGTCCGGCCCCTTGCCCGCCAACTCGCCGCGAAGCTCGGCGTCGCGGAAGCCGAGGCCGAGGACCACGCCTCCGCCGAAGGCGTGGCCGAACTCTTCGAGCTGGAAGTCACCTCGCTGCTGTACGCCCCGGAGGCGGAGGAGGAACTCGGGGAGAATTTCCTGCAGCCGCAGGAGTATGAGTCAGGCGACTCCGTGGCAGCCCTCGACACCGCGCGCGCAAAGTTCACCGAACGGCTCGCGGCCCTGCCGGACGGCAGCAGCCCGTCCGCCGAGATCGAACAGTTCCTGCCCGCCGTCATGGCCGTCCAGCCGCTCATCAAACTGGGCATCTCGATCATCGGCCGGCAGCGTGTGGTGAAGTTCATCGCCGACATCCTGGCCAACCTTGCCAAGGGGCTGATCGGCGAAGGGCCGGCCCGGATGCTGGCCACGCCCGTCGCGGACCTGGGCCTGAAGGTCTTTGGTTTCGAAACCGGGGCAGGCTCGGACCGGGAACTGGCCGCCGAGGCGGTGGCGTCCACCGTGGAGGGGGCCGCGCTGCGGCTCCTGGAACTGCCCGAAGCCGTCTTCGAGGACCAGCTGCAGCTGGCCTCGGCGGTGCAGGAAGCCTTCGTGGAAGCGGCGGCCGCCTACCTGCCGGACCGGGTCCTGCACCAGGACCTCCCGGAACGCGAAACAGCCGGCGAAGGCGGCGTCTGGGTCCTGATGCCGCGCACCGCCAAGCCCCGGTACCGCTTCCGCAAGTACACCCGCGTGTTCGCCGTCCCCATCACCCGGCAGGCCGCCCGCGCCATCCGCTGGTCCGACGGCGGCACCCTGGAAGGGCATCTGCTGGACCGCGGCGTGCGCCGGTGGCCCGTGGAGGCCGAGGTGGACCTGTATGAGGCGATCCCGGGAACGCAGTTCGGGCACCTGACCCAGGACGAGTCAACCGATGAGGCGCTCCCAGCCGAAAGCAGCGACTTCCAGCTCCTTACGCCGGATATCGCCGGGCTGCTGCTGCGCGAGCCCGGACTCGGACGCAACGCCGGTGCCGCACAGGGTCCGGGGAGGGTCTTTGGCAGGGCACGGCCTGAGGTGGGGCGACGGTACTTCCGCATCAGGGCCTCGGCACTGGCCCGGATACCCCGCGGGAAACGGCTGGCCCGCCGGCTGCACGTGGTGATGGAGCCGTCGCGGCGGCGCCTGACCGTCCAGCTGCGTCTCTCGGAGCGGCAGGCGCAGCAGGTCCTGGCGCTCCTGCAGCCGCCCTCCCCCTCGGCCCGGCGTGACTTGCCCTCGGTGCTCGCGGCCCTGCGCCAGCTGTATCAGCCCCGGTTGGGATACATCCTGGCGACGAGGATGGTGCGCCATGGACTGGCCAGGGGCCCCGCCGACGCCGCCGCACCGGCCGACGCCGTGGTCCGGGCGCTGGCCGCGGCACTGTCCAGGTTCCTGGCCCAGCGGGCGGCGCAGCTGGCTGCCGCCGTCGCCGACACCGCCAGCGGCGTCACCCTCTCCTTCACCTTCCACGACCTCACACGGGACAGCCTGCATGGAACAGTGCAGCCGCCGGAAGTGGCCGTGCACGCAGGATGGAAGTCCCATGGCCAATGACTTTGCCGCTGAGAAGGACTCCCTGTTCCTTGAGGTGCGGCACTGGCACCGTGCCGGCACCGCACTGACGGACCTGGAAGTCCTGGCCTCGGCGGCCGCGTGGCAGGCCCTGGAAAGCTACATGGGCCTGGGGATCCGCTCCAGCCTGCGTGCCCTGGCCACCGAGGTCGCCGCCGAGGCGGGGGTCCTTAATGCCCGGCTGGCCACCGCGTCCGGCCCCGCGGACCTCGCCGCTGTCCGCGCCGACATGCTGCGGCTGCGCCGCCGCTACGAACAGGTGGAAACCGTCCTTGACTTTTACGGCGACGCCGTCAACACCCGCACCAGCCCACGCCTGGGCGGCGTGCTGCGGGGCTTGGACGCGCTGGCGGTGGACAGCATGGACCGGGTCCTCCGGCCGCTGGGACTGACCACGCCCCCGGTCCTGACCTACCTGGACAAAGGCATCGGCGCCTCCATCCTCCGCGCCGGCGCCCGGCTGTGGGACGCGTCGATTTCCCCCGTCGCTGCCATCAAGATCACCCGGCACAACCTGTGGCGGCCCACCTCGCTGATCCACGAGACCGGCCACCAGGTGGCCCACATGACGGGCTGGACGGCCGAACTTGGAGCGGCGCTGTACGAGCGGCTGGCTCCCGTGTCCGTCCTGGCCGCAGAAAGCTGGAGGGGCTGGGCCAGTGAGGTCGCCGCCGACGTGTACGCCTTCGTTCTGCTGGGCTATGCACCGCTGCCCGCCCTGGCCACGGTGGTGGACGGCCCCAGCAGCAAGGTGTTCCGCATGCCCCTGGGCGACCCGCACCCGTTCGGCTGGGTGCGGGTGCTCTTCAATGCCGGGCTGTGCCGGTCCTGGTTCGGTCCGGGGCCGTGGGACGCCATCGCCCGGACCTGGATGGTCCGCAACCCACTCGGGCGGGCTCCCCGGGACGTCCAGGAAATCAGCCGGGCCAGCCTTGCGCAGCTGCCTGCGCTCGTGGACGCGTGCACCCGCACCCCCATGCGCGCCTTCGGCGGCGTGCCGCTGGCATCGATCGCGGACCCGCGGAAGGTGGCGCCCGCGGAACTCGCCCGCCTGGCCGAACGGGCAGGCGCGTCCCTCTATACCTCCAGCTACCTGCAGCGCCTGGAGGCGATGCGCGTGCTGGCCTGGACCGTGCTCAACGGCGAGACACCCACAGGGTCCGACGACGGCGTCGAACTTTGGCTCCGAAGGATCGGCGGCGCCATGGCCGCCGCAGCCTGACCACCCCCAAGAGATCAGCAGCAAGGAAAGGACGATCGTCATGGCACAGGAGGAGACGGGCGCGGCCCGGGCGGCCGCCCGGGGTTCGGCGTCCAAGACAGGCAACGGCGGAACAGCCGCCGGTAAAACGGGCCAGGCGGACGCCGCCGACCTGACCCTGGCCGTCGCCACGGCCCTGGGGGAACAAATGTCGCGCATCGTCGGGGAAGTGCTGGCGGAGCAGCGGGGCCTTTTCGCCGAGCAGGCAGCCCTGCGCGAGGCTGACTACGTCCTGGTCCGGCAGGTGGTGGAGGAACAGCGGGCACGGCAGGCCAGCGACGCCATGCTGCTGGACCGGATCGACAAGCAGGCCGGGTCACGGCACCGGGAGCACTACAGCCCGGCCCCCGGCAGTGCACGGCCCGGGCAGCTGCGCCTGGGGCTGCAGTTCCACGCCCTGAGCAACGTGCTGGGGAGCAGGAAACGCACCGGCGCCGACCGCGATTATTCCCTCATCCCCGCCCCGGAGATTGAACGGGTGGACGACCGTGGCCGCACGCGCTACCTGATGCGGTTCGTTGCCGCGCTGCCGCCCATGGCGGAGACCGTCCTGGTGCGGTTCCTGGACGGAACCACGGGCGGGGACCGGGTGGAGAACCTGGTGGACAACAGCCTGGAAATCGCCTCGGACCAGGTGCAGGCCGTGGAGCTGCTCGATTCGCACGACCAACCCATCGCCATCGGAATCCCCTACCGGGGCTGAAATTCAGCAAGCATTTGGAGGCCTCACAATGTTCCGTACCCTAGCCCGGCTGGTTGTCGACCCGACCCTGGTGAACCCGGCGGCCACGCCCAGCCCGGACGTGGTGTTTGCCCACAGTCCCGTCCAGCTCAGCCGGTGGCTGGAAGAAGTGTTCGCCGTCAACGGCCTGGTCAAGTACCTGCCCACACCGCTGACCGCGCCCACCGGCAACCAGGCGGTGATCAACGGGTTGAAGATGCCGCCCGGACTGTTGACCGAGCTGCCCAGCGCGATCAGCCAGGGCACCGCCGTCCCGCCCGGCTACAAGGTCCCGCCGCTGCTGGGCACCACCACGGCGCTGCCCTGGGACCACTTTATCTACGCGTTCCTGCTGGAAAACACCGGCCTGGTGGAAATCCTGGGCGAAGTGGTCCGGCGCTACAAGGTGGGCGAAACGCTCGCCCCGCCGTCGATCGCCACGCTGGTCTGGGCCCGCAATACTGAGGAACTGTTCTTCCGCGACCCGCCCGCGTTCCACATCCTCGGCGTCAGCAGCCAGCTGCGCCCCGACGCCCGGGTGAACCGCCGGAACGCGTACTGGCGGATGTTCGGCAGGGACCTTTCCCACCCGCCGCTGGGCGCCCCGCTGGAGGGCCAACCATGGAAGAAGGACGTCGGCGCCGGCACCAACTCGCGGTTCTTCGACATCTGGGAAGAGATGCTCCGGCAGGTGTGGCAGGGCATCCTCAACGACCGGAACTCCGGCGGCCCGAACGCCACCGACCGCAGCTACATCGCCTACCTCTGCCAGTCGCTGTCCGAGATGCTCACCATGCGCCGCCGGGGCGGAATGCTGGCGCAGGAGGAATTCGCGTACGTGACCATGCTCAGCTGGTTCCACCTGACCGTGGAATACGAGACCTCCGTGGTGAAGGACCTCAAGGCCGAGGCCGGGGTTAATGGAAACCCGGCGGACCGGCTGGCAGCGATCGGCGCCCGCGTGGGCATCAACCCGCCGCGCGAGAGCCGGGAGCTGTTCGAGCTCGCAGGGCTGCTCTCGCCCCTGATGTGGTTCATCGAGAACGGTGCCTTTAACGACGAGGCGGACGCGGAGATGCTGTACCACTCCAACGGTGTCATGAACCCCGTGATCGCCGACGCGATGATCCGCATCATCGACCTGTGGCAGTCCGCCACGGGCACCCGGATCAAGGATCCCACCGTGGTGTCCGTCAGCCCGGACACCAAACGCCCGGCCCAGCCGCTGCGGCTGCCGGAACCGACGCCGACGGCCGCCGCGCCAGTCTTCGCCCCGCCGTCCAGCAACGGCACCCAGGCCAGGGTCTAGGACGGGGGACCACGCCATGGAGGACTATGCAGTGGCACAGCTGTTCGCCGTCAACGGCAACGGCACCGCGCACCAGGAGCAACCGGCCTGGCCCGTCAAGCAGGACGTCTTTTCCTTCGGCGGCGGTGCCGGGGAGCAGCCGCAGGACCACCCGCAGGAGGACCTGGACCAGCCTGCGCCCACCGAGGCGCTGTGGGAGGCGGAGGAGCCGGCCGTGACGGAAGCATTGTCCGACGACGGCACCCGGCTGGGCGGGGAGGACACGGCGGGGTCGAGCGAGGAGTATGACAACCTGGCCTGGGGCCCGCAGGAGGACTCCGCCTACCAGGCGTGGGCTGAAGCGGCGGACCTGCAGGAAGCAGAGGCCTCCACGTGGGAGGTGCAGGAGGACCTGGCCACCGGAGCGCTGGAAGCGGAACTGCCGTCCGGCATCGAAGCCGGGGCTCCGGCGGAGGCCGGCGAGGCCCCCGGGCTTGCCGCCGGAAGACTGGTGGTGGACCACCTGCCCCAGCTGCGGGCGCACCGGGGGACCAGCCCGGACCTCCTGCTGAAATGGAACGCCATGCCCGCCGGCGTCCAGAAGGTCGACGTAGTGGTCCACCTGCACGGCTACTCCGGCAAACGGGGCAAGATGAACATCGTCCGGGACAAGGAACCCGCCAGCGGCCTGGACTTCGCCGATCCAGGACAGCCCGGCACGCCCGGCCGCACCGCCCCCACCCTGGCGGTGCTCCCCCGCGGCCACTACTTCGGCGGCGCCAGCGGCTCCGGCTATTCCTTCCCGGAACTGACCAAGCCCGGTGCGCTGCAGAACCTGGTAGCCACCGCGCTGGCGGCGTTCAACCGGGAGACCGGTTGCAGCGCCTCGCCGGGCCGGCTGATCCTCACCGCGCACTCCGGCGGCGGGGCTCCCCTGATGGCCATCCTGCGGCACACCGATCCCGATGAAGTCCATTCCTTCGATGCGCTCTACTCGGACCCTGCCGCGCTGATTGAATGGGCACGACGGCGGGTGGCCGGCGGCAGCGGCGCCCTGCGGGTGGTGTACCGGCCGGGTGAGCCGACCGCCCGGAACAGTGAGCGGGTAGCCAGGGCCTTGAAGACCGCCGGCGCGCCGGCATCCTTCCGGGTGGAATCCACCCATGTGCCGCACAACGACATCCCCCGGCGCTTCGGCTGGCGCCTCCTCTCTGACGCGGCATCGCCCCTGCCCGGCACCACGGCGAAGGAGGCCGAGGACGAGGAGGACCTGTTCTTTGCCGGAACCGGCTTCCGGTTTGCCGAAACCGAAGCCGGCCCCGCAACGCCCGGGGCGGAGGCCGCCGTCGAACCCTCCGCACCCCTGCCCGCCGCAACTGAAGCCAGCGGGGACGAAGCCGGCGGGGATGAAGCTGGACTGGACGGAATGCCGGCGGAGGCCGGCGAAGCCTCGGAGGCCGAAACCGGCGAGTGGGAACTGGCCGCGGCGGAAGCCGAAGCCCAGGACATCGGCGAGGACGAAGTCTTTCCGTCCGGGGCCTCGCTGAGCCCGGCCTCGGGCCGCACCGGCAAGGGCGAGGAACACTGGGACCCCCACGGCACCGGGCTGCCGCTGTTTGAGACGGGAGCGGCAGTACGCAGCCGGAAGCTCTCCCCCAACTTCACCGTCGGGGAACTGGTGTTCAGCGGCAACCAGTACGCCGAAAAGGCCCGCATCTCTCCCGCCCTGGTGGCCGCGCTGCAGAAACTGCGGGACCGGGTGGGCCGGCCCGTGCGGATCACCTCCGGCTACCGGTCCTGGGAGCGGAACGTCGCCGTTTACAGCAACGCGCGGCCGCCGAAAAAGCCCACGTTGAGCCGGCACTGCAGCGGGCAGGCGGCCGACGTCACCGTGGCCGGGATGTCCGGTCTGGACATCGCCAAGGCCGCGGTGGACGTCCTGGGCGACGGCATCGGCGTCGGAATCGGCGCAACGTTCGCGCACATCGATGTCCGGGGAACCTGGACGGCCTGGACCTACCTGTCAGGCGCCGCCGCGGCCACCGCGCTGGCTGCCCTCAACGCGCACCGGGCAGCGCGGAAGGCGGACCCTGCTCCCAGCCCCGCCCCGCAGACCTCCGACCGGGCCGCGGGACGCGTGGTGCGCGGGACGTTCGTGCGCTGTGCCACCGGCGAGCAGCCCGGCGCGCGGGCCATGGCGGACCAGTGGCGGCGCCTGACCGGACGCCAGGCCGGCACGTTCAACTGCCGCAAGACCGAGTCCGGGACCCCCTCGCTGCACGGCGAGGGCCGGTCCATCGACCTCTACGCGCGCGTTGACCGGCCGGCGGAAAAGGCGCAGGCGGACGCCTACATCGCGTGGATGCAAAGCAACGCCGTGGAACTGCAGGTGGCCTATATCATCTGGAACCACAACCAGTGGAGCTGGGCGCTGCGGGCACAGGGCTGGCGGCCGTACAAGCAGGCCAACCAACACACCGACCACATCCACGTGGACCTCAGCTGGGAGGGGGCACGCAACCCGAGCCCGCTGTTCCAGGGACCGGTTCCCGGACTGGGCGGCGGCACCGCGCCGGCACCGCCCGCGCCTGCCCCATCCCGGCCGGCCGGACAGGTGCCGGTCCACGTCCGTGAGTTCGTCCGCCGTTATGCCCCGGAAGCGCAGCGGGGCCAGCAGAGCCATGGGGTGCCCTGGCTGGTAACGCTGGGACAGGCCGCACTGGAATCGGGGTGGGGCAAGAAGGCACCGCGGTTCAACTTCTTCGGCATCAAAGCCAAGGCCAACATCCCCGAACCACAGCGGCAGCTGCTCAGGACCAGGGAGGTGCTCAGCCACCCGAACGGGAAGTTCCCCGAGGTGATTTCGGTGACCCCGCGGCCGGACGGAAGGTATGACTACGTGGTGATGGACTGGTTCCGCGCCTACGCGACGGCGGAGGAGTCCTTCGCCGATCACGGCAGGTTCCTGCGGAACAACAGCCGGTACCGGCCCGCCTTCGGGCACACGGACGACCCCTACGCGTTCGCCCGCGCCGTGGCGGCCGCCGGCTACGCCACCGACCCTTCCTACGCGGCGGCGCTGACCGGCGTCATGAAACTGATCGAGCGGGCACAGTAGGCCCCGGGTCCCGGCAGCCCCGGCTGCCGGGACCTCAGTCCAGCAGTCCCAGCCCGGCGAACGCCAGGGCAACCCCGTTCCCGGCCGGTCCGGCGGTGACCCTGTCGGCAGCGGCGAGGGCTGCCGGGTGGCCGCCCTCCACCGCGATGCCAATGCCGGCATACTCGAGCATTTCAATGTCGTTGGCGCTGTCGCCGATAGCAACGATGTCCGCACGGTCCAGGCCAAGCCGGTCAGCCACCACCTGGATGCCGACGGCTTTGTGGGTCCCCGCCATGAAGATCTCGCCGGCGCCGTCGCCCAACGCGGACAGTGAGCTGGGAATCAGCCCCACGGACGGTCCCAGGGCGTCCATGAGCCCGGCCAGCGGCACCGGTGCGTCAAAGCAGGAAATCTTCGCGAAGGACGTTCCTCGCAGGTCATCGCTGTACTGCACCGGGCCCAGGATGTCCTCCACCGGGTCGACGTCGGTCACCAGGACGCCGTCGTGCGCGGCGCGTCCGGCGAAAACCGGGGCGAGAACCTGGCGGAGTCGCTGGTCCATGCCGGCGCGGGCGTGGAGGGCCTCGGGAGCCTCAAGGATATAGGCGGCATTGTGGGCGTCCAGGGTCTCCACGATAAGCCGGGCCGTTCCGGGCTCGAACCGGGTGTCCTTGAGCACCTCCCCGTCCATTTCCACCCGGGCGCCGGCGCCGGTGATGGTGCCGTCAAAGCCTGCTTCCAGGATATGGTCCGGGACCATGGACAGCGGCCGGCCCGTGCAGACGAAGACGAGGTGGCCCCGCGCCCGCGCGGTCCGGACGGCGTCCACGTGCGCCCGCGGAGCCAGTCCGTGGTCGGCGTACGTGCCGTCGATGTCCAGGAATACGGCTCGCGGGCGGTGGGCGTGGCTGGGCATGCCGGGGCTCCTTGGTCGAGGATCGCGGATACCCAATACTAGGCAGCCTGTTTTGTTCTCACCGAAAGACGGGGAATTTCCGCCAAAGCGATAGTCATCCTGTGATATTCAAACCCTTGCAGGTAAGTAAGCATGCTGATTGAATGAGGGAACCGGAGTAGGGGGACCCGGCACAACTTACTGACAAGGAGTGACAACATGGGCATTCTCGGATTTCTCATTTTGGGCCTGATAGCCGGCGCTATCGCAAAGGCAATCCTCCCGGGACGCCAGGGTGGCGGCTGGGTGATAACCATGGTCCTCGGCGTTGTAGGGGCCATTCTTGGCGGCTGGATCGGATCGCTGATCTTTGGCGGCGGACTGGCCGAATTCTTCGATCTCAGGACCTGGTTGCTGGCCATCCTCGGCTCGATTGTCGTACTGCTCATCTACGGGGCAGTCACCAACCGCAGCGGGCGCCGGGTGTAGCACCCCAGACGCATTAGCGAAAAGCGCCGGACTCCAACGGAGGACGGCGCTTTTTCATGCGCTGGGCCCACCCCGGACGACCCTCTTCAACCATCTTCGGCAGTACTTCCCGCTTTGACTCCCCCACTTTGCGCAGATGCCAATTATGATGGCGAGGGGGTGTTCCAATGACCGGTTTTCACGGCCGTAGCGACCATGTGGCACAGCAATCGTTTGGCACAATCGTGGACGCGAGTCCCGATGCCCTTTTAGCGCTGGACGCTTCCGGCACCATCATGGCAGCCAACGCCGCGGCAGCACGGCTCTTCGGCTTCAGCCAGGGGTCGCTCACGGGACTCGACCACCGCTCCCTGCTCGCCGACGCGTCGCGCGGCGAGGTGGAAGAGCTGTTCCGGCTGCTGCTGGACCAGCCACGGGAGTTGCCCCAGCCGCGGGAGATCACCGGGCTGCACCGCGACGGAACGCAGTTCTCGGCCGAGGTGGCCGCCGCCCTGCTCCCCCAGCCCGCACCGGATGAGGCACCCGCCCACGGCCAGGCCGGTCCGCGGCTCCTGCTGTCGGCGCGCAGCACCGCGCACCGCAAAGCAGCCGACACCAACCTCCGCGAAGCGATGTCCCTCCTGACCGCCACACTGGAATCCACCGCGGACGGCATCCTGGTGATCAGCAACGACGGCAGGGTGGCAGGATTCAACGACCAGTTCCTCACCATGTGGGGCATCCCTCCCGAACTCATGGAAGCGGACAGCGAGGAACCTGCCATGCGGCTCATCGTGGAGCAGGTGGCTGACCCTGCCACCTTCCTGGCACGGCTCGGGGAAGTCCAGAACGATCCCGCCGCCGAAAGCCACGACGTAGTGGACTTCAGGGACGGCCGGACCTTTGAACGCTACTCACGGCCGCAGCGCGTGGGCGAGAACATTGTGGGCAGGGTCTGGAGCTTCCGTGACGTGACGCCACGCCGGAAGGCCCAGGAGCAGGCCCACCAGGCCATGCTGGACCTCGCTGCCCAGGCCGAAAAGCTGCGGGCCATGGCCTTCCAGGACCCGCTCACGGGGCTGGCGAACAGGGCCGTGTTCAACGACGCCCTGGCGGGCTCACTCCAGGAGCCGCGGCTGAAGAGTGTGGACGTGCTGCTCCTGGACCTCGACGATTTCAAGGAAGTCAACGACATCCTCGGCCACCAGGCAGGCGACGACATGCTCATCGAAGTGGCCCGGCGGCTCCGCGGCTGCGTCCCGACGGCGGACGTGGTGGCGCGGCTGGGTGGCGACGAGTTCGTGGTGCTGCTGACCGCCTGCCCCGATGTGGAAGACATCGCCGAGTGCATAGTGCGCTGCCTGCACGTACCCGTGACCATCGGCGGCACCGTGCTCCGGCCCAGCCTCAGCCTGGGCCTGGCGTCCCTGGGCCAGGACAGTGTGGGCCCGTCGGAACTGCTCCGGCACGCGGACATCGCGATGTACGCGGCGAAGGCGGCCGGGAAGAACCGGTTCCTGCGGTTCCACCCGGACATGATGCAGGCGCTGGTGCAGCGCACCCATATGGAAAGCGGGCTGCAGCTTGCCGTCCAGCGGGGCGAGATCACCGTTGATTTCCAGCCCATCGTCTCGCACCGCAGGGGCCAGGTGATCCAGCTGGAGGCGCTGGCCCGGTGGGACCGCGGCGGCGAGCGGGTGCCGCCGTCGGTCTTTATCCCGCTCGCCGAGCGCACCGGACTGATCAGCGAGATCGGTGCCGAGGTGATGGCGTCCGGCATGGTGCAGCTGGCGGAATGGCTGGGCGAGGACCCGTCGCGGTCCCTGGCGGTCAATGTATCCGGCGTCCAGTTGCAGGACCCTGATTTTGCCGGGACGGTCCTGCGGCTTGCGGACGCGAGCGGAGTTGCCCCCTACCAGCTGGTCCTCGAAGTGACGGAAAGCGTCTTCTTCGACGCCGACGGCAGCTTGATCAGCCAGCTCAGCACGCTGCGGGACGCGGGCGCCCGCGTGGCGCTGGATGATTTTGGCACGGGGTATTCATCGCTCGGCCGCCTCCAGGACCTGCCCGTGGACACCGTCAAGATCGATAAGACGTTCGTGTCGATGGTGCGCACGGGCAACGAACGGCTGCCCATCCTCAGCTCCATGATCAACATGGCCCACAGCCTGGGCCTGACCGTGACGGCGGAGGGGATCGAGACCCCGGCGCAGGCGGACTACCTCACGGCGCTGGAGTGCGATTCGCTGCAGGGGTTCCTGTTCTCGCTGCCGGAGCCCGGAGACCGGCTCGCGCAGGCCCTGGACCACGCGGAAGAGACGCTGAACGCGCTTAAGGACCGCTGACAAGCCCACCTTTTCTTGAGGTGCGCGCGATATCATATGGGCGCACCTCCGCCGTGGTCTCCCGGCGGGCCCCGTCCGTGCTTTTTCGGGGCTTCGGGCGCACCAAAGGGGGAAGCATGTCTCGGTCTGGTTTCCTGCAACGCGGTCCTGCCCGCACCGCCACATTGCAGCTGCGGCGGCGGGCCGTGCCGGCGGCCCTGCTGCTGGCCGTTCTGGGACTGTTCTTTGCAGCGAACAACGGCACTCCCGTTGCCCTCGTTACCGGCGATTTCCTTATCCTGGCGGCGTCCCTGGCGGCCGCGCTCAGCTGTGCCCGTGCTGCAGCCCGCGGCGGGCCCAATGCCAGGGCGTGGGCTCTCATGGCCGTGGCTTCGTCCGTCTGGGCAGCCGGCATGGCAATTTACGCGTTCTCCGGCCTGTTTAACGACCATGTTTACCCGTTCCCTTCCATCGCGGATGCCTTGTTCGTTGGCTATTCGGTGCCCGCCGTCGCTGCGCTGTTTTCGTTCAAACGGCGTGCCGGCACCCCCGTGGCGCTGGTCCGGGCCGTGATGGACGCCGTCGTCATCGCCGGTTCGGTGTTGGTGGTGAGCTGGTACACGGCGCTCGGCCCGGCTTTCAACTCCGTGGGTGACCTCCTGACCCGCCTCACGGGCATGGCCTACCCCGTAGTGGACCTGGTGATCACCTCCCTGGTGCTGGTCCTGGCCATGCGCCGCCAGCCGGGCGAGCGCCTGCCCTGGCTGTGTTTCGGCGGCGGAATGGTGGTGCTGGCGGTGACAGACAGTGTTTACGTGCGCATGACGTTCGACGGCGTGACCGGAACCACCGGGTCGCCCCTCGCCTTGGGCTGGATTGCCGCGTTCCTCCTGATTGCCGCAGCGCCTGGCCCCCGGGACGCACAAAACACCGCGCCGTACGCGGAGCACCCGGGGCCGGACCGGAAGGGGTACACACTGGCGCTGGAGCTGCTTCCATACGTTCCCCTCCTTGTGGCCGTGCTCCTGTTCGCAGGGCCCCACCTGCAGGAGCTGGATCCGTTCCTGCTTGTGGCGGGTGCCGCGGTGCTGGTGTCCGTGCTGGTCAGGCAGGTGCTGATTGTTTTCGAGAACATCAGCCTGACCGGCGGGCTTGAAAATGAGGTGGCGGTCCGCACCAGGGAACTCGAGGCGGCCCGGGAAGCGGCGATGGAGTCCAGCCGGCTGAAATCCGAATTCCTGGCCACGATGAGCCACGAGATCCGCACCCCGATGAACGGCGTGGTGGGCCTGACCGGGCTGCTTCTTGAAACCGGGCTTGATGAAACGCAACGCCAGTATGCCCAAGGGGTCAAGGGCGCCGGGGAGTCGCTGCTGGCCCTTATCAACGACATCCTGGACTTCTCCAAGCTCGAGGCCGGAAAGGTTGACTTGGACATCCGCCCCTTCGACCCCCGGGTCCTGGTAGAGGAAGTTGCCGGTCTGCTGGCGGAGCCGGCGCTCACCAAGAACCTGGAGCTGATCGCCTACTGCGAGCCGGACGTCCCTGCCCGGCTGCAGGGCGACTCCGGCAGGATCCGGCAGATATTGCTCAACCTCGCCTCGAACGCCGTCAAGTTCACCGCCTCCGGGGAGGTGTCCATCCGGGTCACGACGACGGACCCCGGCGCTTCCCAGGGAAGCACCGCGGCAGTCCACTTCGAGGTCCGCGACACCGGGATTGGCATCGGGGCCGAGCACCACGGGAAACTGTTTGAGTCCTTCTCCCAGGCGGATGCTTCCACTACCCGCCGCTACGGCGGGACCGGGTTGGGCCTGGCCATCTGCCGCCGCCTGACTGCCGTGATGAATGGTGCGATCGGACTGGACAGCGCGCCGGGCCGGGGCAGCACGTTCTGGTTCCAGTTGCCGCTGCCGGTGGCGCCGCCGTCCACCGACCCGGTGCCGGCCGCGGGCTTCCTCACTGGCCTTCGCGCCCTGGTGGTGGACGACAATGCCACCAACCGCCTGGTGCTCGAATCTCAGCTCCGCGGCTGGCGCCTGCAGCCAGAGTCCGTACCGGACGCTGCCGCTGCGATGGAACTCGCCCTCGCCGCGCGCCGGTACGGTACACCCTTCCACCTCGCGGTCCTGGATTTCTGCATGCCTGGTACCGACGGCCTCGAGCTCGCCCGGCGCATCAAGGCCGACCCCGAACTGGCCGACATGGAGTTGATCATGCTCACGTCCACCATGCAGGTGAATGCGGCCGACATTGCCGCCGCCGGGGTGCGCGAGTGGCTGATGAAACCTGTGCGCAGCTCGGAGTTCTACAACCGGCTGGTCCGCCTGATGGCCACGAGTGCGGCGGCGCCCCGACCACGGAGCGACACAGGAGCAACGAGCAGTGCAGGACCAGGGAGCGGTGCGGTCCCCGCCCTGGCGGAGCAGCCGGAATCCCACAGTGGGCACCGCGGCCGGATCCTCGTGGTGGAGGACAACGAAGTGAACCAGCTGGTAGCCCGCGCCACTGTGGGCAAGTTCGGCTACGACGTGGACGTGGTGTTCAACGGCGCCGAGGCAGTCGCTGCCACGGCCGCAACGAGGTATTCAGCCGTCCTGATGGATTGCCATATGCCCGTGATGGACGGTTTCGAGGCGACCCGCGAGATCCGCGGGCGGGGCGGGGCTACCCGGCTGCCCATCATTGCCATGACCGCCGGAGCCCTGGACGGTGACCGGGAACGGTGCCTGGCCGCCGGGATGGACGATTACCTGTCGAAACCGGTGGATGCGGCGGACCTGGAAGCGGCGCTCAACCGCTGGGTTCCCGCGCAACGTCCGCAGCCGCTGGCCGTCACGGGCGGCCCGGCGGTTGCCGAGGACCGGCAGAGAGCACTGGACCCGGACCGGCTCGCGGTCCTGCGGGAGCTTGGCCAGGGCGATGGCGGCGCGCTGCTGATGGCGACTGTGGAGGCGTTCCGGCGGGACAGCCAGGTGCGCCTGGCGGCGCTGCGGGCAGCACCGGCCGGCGACCGGCACGCCCTGACGTACGCCGCGCATGCCTTGAAGGGGTCCGCGGCCAACATCGGCGCAGTCACAGTGGCTTCCCTCTGTGCCGACCTGGAAGAACTGGGCCGCAGCGGGGACCCCGGCAACGCGGCCGGGCTCATCGGGCTTCTTGAAGCTGAGCTGGGACGGTTGGACGCCGAATTGGTGGCCGTAACGGAGGGGGACCAATGAAAGTACTGGTGGCGGACGACGATCCGGGGTCGCTCCTGGTGGCCAGGGCCGCCGTCGAACGCTCGGGGCATGACTGCATGGCCGCTGCGGATGGCGACGAGGCCTGGGCGCTGTTCCAGGCGCACCGGCCGGACGTGGTGGTCACCGACCGGATGATGCCCGGGATGGACGGGATGGAGCTTTGCCGTGCCATCCGGGCAGAAGAGGCTGAGCTGTACACGTACATCGTGCTGCTGACCTCGCAGGGGTCGCGGGACGACGTCCTGTCCGGGCTTGAGGCAGGGGCTGACGACTACGTCACCAAGCCGCTGGACCCGTTCGTCCTGCAGGCAAGGCTCCTGGTGGCGCTGCGGATCACCACTCTGCACGCTGACCTCGCACACTACCGCAAAGTCCTCTCCGAGCAGGCGCGGACCGACCCCCTAACCGGGCTGCACAACCGGTTGAAGCTCTCCGAGGACCTGGAGCAACTGCACGCCCGCAGCGCCCGCTATGGCGAGGAGTACAGCGTGGCGATGTGCGACGTGGACAACTTCAAGAGCTACAACGACCTTTACGGCCACCAGGCAGGGGACCTGGCTCTGCGGGCGGTGGCATCAGCGCTGGCGGCGCAGGTGCGCAAGACCGACGGGGTTTACAGGTTCGGGGGCGAGGAATTCCTCCTGCTGCTTCCCCGCCAGGACGCCGCCGGGGCAAAGGCCACCATGGAGCGGGCGTTCAGCGCGGTAGGGGGCCTTGCCATACCCCACAGTGGCGATCCTTCCGGGCAGCTGCGGCTCAGCGCCGGGATTTCGGCGTTCTGCGCCGGGCACGCCGTGGGTGCCGAGACCCTGTTGAGCGAAGCCGACGCAGCCCTGTATGCGGCGAAGGCCGCCGGGCGGAACCGGGTGATGCTGGCCCGGTAAGCGCTACGCGGCTTTGTTTCCGCCGGCTTTCTTCTGCCCGGGACGTTTCTGGCCGGGCAGGCGTCCCGCAGTGGTGAGGGCGGCATTGGACGGCTGGGCCGGTGCCTTCGGCTGGGCAGGTTGCGCACCAGCGAGAGCCGGCAGGGCAGGGTCCGACGCCGGTACGGCAGCGGCTGCGGCAGGTTCAGCGTGGGTGGCGGGTGCGGAGGTGGCACCGCGGTCACGCCTCCAGCGGCGGAGCAGGTCGACTACCGCCCACAGGCCGGCCAGCGGGGTGAGCACCGCGGCCGAGTAGACGAACAGCATCCAGGTCAGGGTGGTCAGCGGCGGCTGGCTGTTGTTCAGGAGCGACAGGCCGCCGAGCATGCCCACCACCCAGAACAGCAGCACGGCGGTAAGGACGGCTCCGGCGGGAAAGTACTGGTTTGTCACGATCTTTTTGAGGGTTTCCATGATCCTCCTGCCTGGCCGGGGGACGGCGAGAGCCGTTCAATGACAAGTATGAAGCCCGGCCCGGGCGAAACTGTGCAAGACGCCACGGCGAGTGATGAACATAACGTGGGCACCCGCCGTCGTGCCTTATCCGGGGCCGGGACACGGGATTTAACGTGCCGAAAGCCTTCCCGGAATGGGACTGCGCGCATAGCGTAGGCGCATACCGTAAACCCTGTCCGCTCGACTCTTGGAGACTCCCATGCGCAAGGTGACCGCCGGCCTGTTCCATTCCGTGGACGGCGTGGTGTCCGATCCCTTCAACTTCCAGTTCGACAGCTTCGACGAGGAGCTGGGACAGGGCCTGACCACAATGATCAACACCGTGGATACCGTGGTGCTGGGCCGCGTCAGCTACCAGGAGTGGGCGGGCTACTGGCCCACGGCCTCCACGGATGAGGACTTCGCCGGCTTCATCAACCCGGTGGAAAAGTTCGTGGCGTCGCGTTCGCTGTCCGGGCCGCTGGAATGGCAAAACTCGCAGCTGATGGACGCGCCGCTTGAGGAGTTCGTGGCCGGGCTGAAGGAGCGCGACGGCGGCGAGATCGCTGTGTGTGGCAGTATCTCCGTGGTGCGGCAGCTGCTGTTCGCCGGTTTGCTGGATTCGCTGACGCTGATGACCCATCCGGTGATTGCCGGCAGTGGCCGCCGACTGTTCCAGGACGGCGACCCGCTGACCCGCCTGGTGCTGCAGGACCAGTCGCGGACCAGCAAGGGCAACGTGCTGAGCACCTACGGGCTGCGCGGCGAGTAACCTCGCCACAACGCCGCATCCGGCGAGGGACGAAGAGCCAATTAAGGACGGCTTAAGCGCGAAACGCGATTCTTGGTGCACCCACCGCACACAGCGAAAGGAAATCCAATGAAGACGAACAGCGTTACGCGTGGACTGGCGGCGACGGGCCTTGCCGTAGGCGCGCTGGCCGCGTCGACACCGGCAGCCTCGGCGGCCGGTGCCGTCCCCGAGCCGATTGATGTTTCCTTCACAGCGGCCTGCCCTGGCTTCACAGCCGAGCTGCAGGCCGCCGGGAAGATCGGCGTCATCAACCTCCCCGGCGACCGCCAGTTCCTGACCGCCCCCGACCTGGGAGTCACCGTCACAGGTCCGGGCGGTTCGGCCAGCTATGTCGTCACCGGGGTGACGATGGTCCAGAACCTCGCCGATGGCGGCCAGTTTGTGACAGCGACTGGACCGAACCTCATCACGGTTCCCAAGGCAAACGGCCATCCTGCCGGGCTCTACTTCACCACCGGGACTGTGAGCTGGACGCTGGATAAGAAGGGCCGCGAAGTTGGCGGCATGTTTACCGGTTCGGGCACTGTGACGGACGTCTGCGCTGCCGTTGGCTGACATCCCGTTTCGGGGCGCGGCTGTCCGTGCGGCCTTTAGGCGGCCAGCGGCGCCCCGAAAAGTTCCTCCGCCAGCCGGGCGAGGTGGTCCGGGAGGTCCGCTTCGGTCCCGTGTTCCCCGCGGCCCAGGAAGACCGCAGTGCCGCGGATCCCGTCCAGGTCCAGGCCGCATTCATGCAGCAGCTGCCCGGCCCGGAAATTCACCGGGAGCAGCCTGGTGACACTCTCGGCGTTCAGGTACACGTGCCAGTCGCCGCGGATCACGGATTCAAGCGGTCCGCCCACCAGGGCCTCCAGGCCTTCACGGTTCGCTTCCACCTGCTCGATGCGGATGGCTTCGGCGGTGCTTGCCGGTACTACGAGTGCTAGGTAAGTTCTGTTGTCCATGGTTCGTCTCTCCACTGGGATTAACATCCGGGAGACTGCCGTGTTCCCAGCCGGAAGGTATTCGGGCCCGCAATCAGCCGGCCGGCGGCCGCGGGGCTCGTGCGACGGCGGCGACGGCGGCGATGTCACCGGGGCTGGTCCGGCAGCAGCCTCCGATGATGCGCGCAGCGTGCTCCCGCCAGGTATGGATCCCGTCGGCGAGGCCCGATGGTGCATCCGCCGCGCCGGCATCGCCGGCCCGCCAGGTCTTGGTGCCTGGGTCATAGGCCTCGCCGGAGTTCGGGTAGGCCAGCAGCGGCTTGTCCGTGTGCAGGCCCAGGGCCGAGAGCGCCGGGGTGACGAGGTGCAGCGGCACGCAGTTCACGCCCACCGCAGCGACATGGGGCTGCCCGTCAACGAGCCGCGCCACGTCCGCGAGTGGAGTGCCGTCGCTGATGTGGCCGCCGTCGCGCAGCGAAAAGGAGAGCCAGGTGTCGACGCCGAGTTCCCCGGTGAGTGCCACCAGCGCCTCCGCTTCGGCGAAGGAGGGCAGCGTTTCACACGCCAGGACATCGACGCCGGCCTGCGCCAGGGCCTCGATGCGGGGAGCGTGGAAGTCCCGGAACTCCCCGTCGGTCAGCACATAGTCCCCGCGGTACTCCGACCCGTCAGAGAGGAACGCGCCGTACGGGCCGACGGATCCGGCTACCAGCAGCGGCCCCGCGTCCGGCCGGCGGGCGAGGTGCAGGTTCCGTGCTTCCTGCGCCAGGCGCACGGACAGCCCCACAAGTTCCAGGGCCTCTGGCCCGCTCATCCCACGGGCCGCAAAACCCTGGGGCGTGGCCTGGTAGCTGGCGGTGGTGGCGATGGTGGCGCCGGCGGCGAAGTAGTCGCTGTGCACATCCCGGATCAGGCCGGGCTGCTCCAGCAGGACCTTTGCTGACCAGAGGGGGTCATTCAGGTCGCAGCCGCGCGCCTCCAGTTCCGTGGCGAGGGCGCCGTCGGAAATGATGGCTTTACCTGAGGCAAGTACGGCGGACAGCGAGAGAGTGGGAAGCATCTGATCACTATAAGCATCTCTTCATGCTCAAAGTGACTGTTACGTCCCACTTGCCCGCGCTTGGAACGGTGCCATGCGGCGGAGTCGCCGGAAGAGTGCCCGGGAAGCCGGAGCGCTCCGGCGTCCCCGCACCGTTCCGGCGATCCGGCCGTACGGTGACCCTGCGGAATACCCGGAACGCCGGGCCTACGCTTGGCTCGCTAGACTCGAAGCCATGCCGAAGACCTCCAGTATGGGCCGCGGACTCATGGCCGTCCTGGCCGTTGGCGCCCGCCACGCTGCCGGTCGTCCGGGCGGCTCCGTGGCTGAGATCGCGGCGGACCTGGAAAAGGACCGCAGCCAGGTTTCGCGGAGCCTGCGCACCGCCGGGCAGGAAGGCTTCCTTGCCCGCAGCGGCCGCACCTACGGCCTGGACTGGCAGTTCCTCACGGACGCCCAGCTCATCACCGCCAACCGGCTGCAGACCGACGGCGCCGCCGCCCTGGACGCCCTGTCCGCCGAGACCGGTGAGGCCTGCTTTCTGGGGGTGCGGCAGGGTGACAGTACGGTGACCATCGGCGAGAGCGTCCCCGCCGGCAGCAACCTGGTGGGCTCCTGGCTGGGCCGGCCCTACCCCGCGTACTGCAGCGACGCCGGCCAGGCAGTCCTGTGGGAAGCCTCGGAAGCAGAAGTAAGCACCGTCTTCTCGAATGCCGCCTTCGTCCGCCACGGCCCGAATACCCCCGACAGCGTTGAGGAGTTCCTGGCCCGGCGGGAAGCGGCGAGGATCCGCGGCTATTCGATCGTGGATGAGGAAGCCGAGCCCGGGCTCTACTCCCTGGCCGTCCCCGTCAGGGACTTCAAAGGCGAGGTGGCCGCGGCACTCCAGATTGTCGGAATCAAGGACAGGCTGCAGCCGCGCCGGGAATCGTGCGCCGCGGCGCTCATCGCGCGGGGCCGGTGGCTGGAGTCCAGGCTGGGCTATTCGCCCCAGGCCTGAGCCGCCAGGGCGCCCAAACGTTCGGCCGAGCGTCGGAGGGCCTCCGCCGCTGGACCCGGCGATACCCCGGCACGGCTCCCGAGCACACTGAGCGCGGCAATGACGGGCCCTTCGGCGGCCCGCACCGGCACCGCAAGCTCCAGCACCCCGTGCTCGAACTCCTCGTCAGCGGCAATGAATCCCGTGCCCCGGTCCCGTTCCATGAGCTCCCAGATGCCGTTGGTGGAGTGGGCGGCACCCGGGCCGCCGATGCCAATGAAGTTCACGTCCGCCAGCAGGCTGTCCAGCGCGGCCCGGTCAAAGTCCCACAGCAGCGCCCTGCCGGCACCGGTGCACCAGGCGGGCGTGACCATGCCGGGGGCAACGAAGCTGCCGGGCATCGAGTCATTGCTCGAATGCCGGAGCAGGACCACGCGGAAGCCGTCCCGGACCGAGAGCCTGGCCCGCAGCCCCAGGGCGGCCACGAGCCCCTCAAGCTCGGCCCTGCCCTGGCGGACCCACCCGGTATTGAGCGAGGCAGCGAGGCCGAAGAAGCGCGGGCCGGCGCGGAAGGGTCCCCGGTCAGCGCGTTCCAGGAGCCCGAGGTCGCACAGTTCCTGCGCCAGCCGGGACACCCGGCTTTGTTCCATGCCCAGTTCCGCGGCGAGCTGGGACACCCCCAGCAACTGCCGCCCCCGCTTCTCGCGGTCGGCCACCAGCCGCACGATCCGGAGGCCCTGTGCCAGGGACGACGCCTCGACGGATGAAGAATCCACGCCCATGCACCCCTTCCCGGCCAACACCACGCCCCATTGTTCCACGGCGGCTGCGGGCGAAGTCGGCGCCGGGTATCAGGAAACAGACGACGACGGCGGCTGCTTCGCCGGGACGGCCTTGCGCCCGTGCCGGACGTGGAAGTAGGCGTAGCAGGCGGCGACGAAGGGAACACCGAAATACAGGGCCGGTGCCTGCGCCGGGTCCAGGGCGATGCCGACGAGGGAGACCAGGCAGAGCGCGAACGCCAGGATGGGCACGAGCGGGAACAGGGGCGCCCTGTACGGAAGCGCCGCCACGTCACCGCCGGCGCGGATGAAGGCCCGGCGGTGGAAGAAGTGCGAGGCAGTGATGGACATCCAGACCCCCACCACGGCAAAGCCTGCCACGGACACCAGCACCAGGTAGACAGTTTCCGCGGCCACCACGCTGCTGATCAGCGACGCCACGCCGCCAACCATGCTGACCGCCAGCGCGGTGAGGGGAATGCCGCGGCGCGTGACCTTCTTCAGGGCCGCGGGGGCGTGGCCCTCATCGGCCAGTGAGTAGAGCATCCGGGCGCAGGAGAACAGGCCGCTGTTGCCCGCGGACAGGAGCGCGGTGATGATGACGAAGTTCATGATGTCCGCGGCGAAGGGCAGGCCGGCGGCGGAGAACACCGTCACGAACGGGCTTTCGTCCAGTCCCACTTCGCTGTACGGAATGGTGGCGGCGATGACCGTGATGGCCCCGACAAAGAAGATGAGCAGCCGGATAACGGTGGAGCGCATCGCCCGGGGAATGGCGGTGGCGGGGTCCTTGGTCTCGCCTGCCACCACGCCAATGAGTTCGGAGCCGGAGAAGGCGTAGAAGACCGCGAGCACGGTGACCAGGACGCCGGTGAAACCGTTGGGGAACAGGCCGGACTCTGTGGCGAAGTTTCCGAAGAGGTGCGGGTACCCGCCGCTGGCGAGCGGGTGGAATCCCAGCAGCGCGGCCCCGCCCAGGACGATCAGGGCGATGATGGCGGCCACCTTGACGATCGCCAACCAGAACTCGGATTCGCCGAAGAACCGGGAGGACACGGCATTGAGGCCAAATAGGACGGCAGTGAAGACGAGGCACCAGACCCACACGTCCACGCCCGGGAACCAGCGCTGCATCAGCAGTCCGGAGGCGGTGAACTCGGACCCGATGGCAACAGCCCAGCAGAGCCAATAGAGCCAGGCGGTGGCGAAGCCGGTGGCAGGGCCGATGGAACGGGCGGCGTAGATGTGGAAGGCGCCGGACACGGGGTAGGCGATGGCCAGCTCGCCCAGGCACGCCATCACCAGGTACACCACGAAGGCGCCCACCAGGTACGCAATCACGGCCCCAAGCGGACCGGCCTGCGAAATGGTGTAGCCGGAACTGACGAACAGTCCGGATCCGATGACGCCGCCCATGGCGATCATCACCAGGTGCCGGGGCCCCATGGAACGGCGGAGTGCGGACTCCACCTGGGGCTTGGCCGGGGCGGGATCCAGCGTGAGGGGTGTGGGTTCCACGGGTGTCTCCAGACGAACAAAAGCACGATGACCTAGCGAAACTAGCACGGGCGCCGAACTTTCCATCATTAAAGGCATTTCTTCATGCACATATTGCACAGCGTTACTTCGGTGCCCGGCCATAAGGTGCGACGGCGGCACCCGGCCGCGTGCCGCCGTCGCACCTTGGGAGGGGAGCCCGGAAGGCGACCGGGTAAACTTGTCCGGTCATGCACTGTTCCTACTTCGATGCCGGCCGCTGCCGCTCCTGCACCCACATGGGCAGGCCCTACGGGGAGCAACTCGCCGGCAAGCAGCTGCACTGCCAGACCCTCCTCGCCGACCACCGGGACCTGCAATGGCTGGCGCCGGTGGCGAGCCAGGAGTCCGGCTTCCGCAACAAGGCCAAGATGGTGATCGGCGGGACCGCGCAGAACCCGACCATCGGCATCCTGGATGCCGACGGCCACGGCATTGACCTGCGCAAATGCGGCGTCTGCTCCCCGGGCCTGCGCGCCGTCTTCCCCGTGCTGGCCGGCTTCATCCGCAGGAACCGCCTCACCCCCTACGATGTGCCCAAGCGCAGCGGCGAACTCAAGCACGTCATTATCACCGAGTCGCCGGACGGCGACATCATGCTCCGCCTTGTGCTGCGCTCGGAACAGCTGCTGCCGCGCATCCGGAAGAACCTCCCGGACCTGCTGGCCGCCCTGCCGCAGGTGAAGGTGGTCTCTGTCAACCTGCTCCCGGAACACAAAGCCGTGCTGGAAGGCGACCGGGAGATCCTGCTCACGGAGCAGTCCACCCTCCAGATGCGGGTCAACGGCATCAACCTGCACCTCCGCCCGCAGAGCTTCTTCCAGACCAACACCGACATGGCCGCCGCACTGTACCGGCAGGGGCGCGAGTGGGTCAACGAACTCGCTCCGGAGTCCGTCTGGGACCTGTACTGCGGCGTGGGCGGCTTCGCCCTGCACAGCGCAGGACCGGACCGGACCGTCACCGGCATCGAGGCCAGCAGCGAAGCCATCGCTTCCGCCCGGCTCAGCAGTGACGAAGCGGGACTTGATGGCATGGATTTCGAGGCCGGGGACGCCACCGCGTTCGCCCTCGCCGCGACGCAGTCCCCGGACCTGGTGATCGTGAACCCGCCGCGGCGCGGGATCGGCAAGGAGCTGTGCGGCTGGCTGGAGTCCTCGGACGTGCAGCACGTTGTCTACTCGAGCTGCAACGCCCAGTCCCTGGCCCGCGACCTGGCTGCGCTCCCCTCCTACACCGCGCGGCGGGCCCGCGTGCTGGACATGTTCCCGCAGACCACGCACTACGAGGTGATGATCCTGCTCGAGCGGACCGCCTGACCTCCTGCCTCAACGCCGGACGCGTTCGACGGCGGCCGCGCTGGCTTCCTGCCCACCGGCCCGCAGCCCCGCAACGACTCCGGCGGCGTCGGCGGCGGAGCGGTTCTGGCTCAGCTTTTCCTTCGCTTCGATGCGGCTGATCACCAGCTCCACGCCCACGATGGCCCGCAGCTGACCCGCGATGAACTTCGCGGGTGCATCGTCCACGCTCCAGGGGTGCGCCCGGCCGTCCTCATGCAGGTCGCTCAGGCGCCGGACATGCCCGGCCAGCCAGCCGGCGTCGTCATGGACCACCAACCTGCCGTAGACGTGGGCGGTGCTGTAGTTCCAGGTGGGGACCACGCGGCCGTGCTCGGCCTTGGCGGGGTACCAGGATGGCGAGATATAGGCGTCCGGACCCTGGATGATGGCCAGTGACTCGCCGTGTGCGGCCGCGGACCAGTGCGGATTGTTGCGCGCCATGTGGGCCTGCAGCGCCCCGTGCTCCCCCACCGCGGGGTCATAGGCGAACGGCAGGAGGGTGGCGAGCAGTCCCTGGTCCGTTGCGGTGACCAGGTTGGCGGCGCCGGGCCGGGTGAGGAGGTGCCGGATGGCGTCGGTACCGGCGGCGAAATGGGCGGGGATGTACATGGGAGTCCTTTCTGGGTGGTCAGGGCGTTGGGTTGAGGCGGACGCGGACAGCAGCCGCGGCGCAGAGGATGATGGCCAGGCCGCCGATGATGGTGGTCCAGGTGACGGCCTCGCCCAGCAGGAGCGCCGCCCAGCCGATGCTGAGGACCGGCTGGATGAGCTGGATCTGGCTGACGCGGGCGATGGGTCCGATGGCCAGGCCGCGGTACCAGGCGAAAAAGCCCAGGAACATGCTCACCACCGCGAGGTAGGCGAAGGCGCCCCACTGTACAGGTGTGGCCGACGGCGGCTGGCCGGCCGCGGCAATCAGCATCAGGACCAGCATCGGCGGCAGGGCAAGGACCAGGGCCCAGGCGATCGTCTGCCAGGAGCCGAGTTCACGGGCCAGCAGGCCCCCTTCTGCGTATCCGAGGGCCGCGCATGCCACGGCTCCGAGCAGCAGCAGGTCGGCCCGGTGCAGGTGCCCGATCCCGCCGGACTGGAGGAACGCGAACGTGAGGGCTGCCAGCGACCCGACGACCATGACGGCCCAAAAGGCGGGCGGCGGCTGCTCGCGGGTTCGCAGCACGGCGGCGGTGGCGGTGGCCGCGGGCAGCAGGGCGATGACCACGGCTCCGTGCCCGGCCGGGACTGCGGTCAGGGCGTAAGAGGTCAGTAGCGGGAAGCCGGCGACGACGCCCCCGGCCACCAGGGCCAGCCTCGCCCAGGTGCGGGGCCGGGGCAGCCGCTGCCGGGTGGCGGCGAGGGCTCCGGCGGCCAGGACGGCGGCGACGACGGCCCGCGCGGAGCCGATGAACAGCGGCGACAGGCCTTCCACCGCAACCCGGGTAAGGGGAACGGTGAAGGAGAAGGCGGCCACGCCGAGCAGTCCCCACCAGATGCCGGCCGCAGTCCGGGGTGGTACCACTGGGCGAAAAATTGCAGTAGCGCTACTATGTACTTTCATGAACAACGATAGCAGTATGCGGATCGTCCTGGCACTCAGGCAGTGGATTTCCAGTGCGGCGCCCGGCGCCCGGCTGCCGTCCACCCGCTCCCTCGTGGCCGAACACCAGGCAAGCCCGGTAACGGTGCAGAGGGCCCTGCAAACACTCACCGCCCAGGGACTGATCGAAAGCCGCCCCGGCGTGGGAACGTTCGTCCGTGCCGTCCGGACGGCACGGCCCTCCGACTACGGCTGGCAGACGGCAGCCCTGCGGTCGCCGTCGTCCGCCCTGCCGCCGTCGTCAAGCACCATGCGCACCGTGCCCTCTGACGCCATCGGGTTCCACTCCGGATACCCGGACCGGGAACTGCTTCCCGAGCGGCTGGTACGGTCGGCACTGGCCCGGGCCGCGCGCGGGGACGCCGCACTGTCGCGTCCCCCCGCCGCCGGGATGCCCGAACTGCAGCAGTGGTTCGCGCAGGAGCTGGGGCAGGCAACGCCCGTGGGAGTCACTCCCCCGACGCCCAACGACGTGATCGTGCTGCCCGGCAGCCAGAGCGGCCTCAGTTCCATCTTCCGCGCCCTGGTGGGAGCCGGGCAGCCGCTGCTGATGGAATCGCCCTCATACTGGGGCGCGATCCTCGCGGCAGCCCAGACGGGCGTGCGGATCGTGCCGGTGCCCAGCGGCCCGGAGGGGCCAGACCCGGCCGATGTGGACCGGGCCTTCGCGGACTCCGGCGCCCGTGCCTTTTATGCCCAGCCCAACTACGCGAACCCCACCGGCGCGCAGTGGCCGCGCGGCCGCGGCGCGGAGATCCTGGAGGTGGTCCGGCGGCACGGAGCATTCCTGGTCGAGGACGACTGGGCCCACGACTTCGGCATCACGTCGGACCCCCTTCCCCTGGCCACGCAGGACGACGCGGGCCATGTGGTCTACATCCGCTCGCTGACCAAGAGCGTCTCCACGGCCATCCGGATCGCGGCCGTCATCGCGCGCGGACCGGCCAGGGAACGGATCCTCGCCCACAGGGCGGCCGAGTCGATGTACGTCAGCGGACTCCTGCAGGCTGCCGCCCTGGACATTGTCACGCAGCCCGGCTGGCAGACACACCTGCGCAGCCTCCGCGACCAGCTCCGGTCCCGCCGCGACCTGCTCGCCACCAGCGTCCGCGAGCATATCCCGCAGGCGCACGTGGACGCCCTGCCCAGGGGCGGCCTGAACCTGTGGCTGCGCCTGCCGGACGCAACGGACCTGCCCCGGCTGGCGCGCGAGTGCGAGGACGCCGGAGTGATCATCGCCGCCGGCACCGAGTGGTTCCCGGCCGAGCCCGCCGGCGCCTTCATCCGGCTCAACTACTCGGGCCCGAACCCGGGGGCGTACCCCGAGGGGGCCCGGATCATTGGTGAGGCCCTGGCGCGGCAGGGGTAGGAGGCGTAGCGGAAATGCGTGACTTTTAGGCTGTTGCGGCGCCGCCATCGCAGGAATCCGCCCGGATTGCAGCGGCTGCCGCACCCATAAGTTACGCCTTTACGTCACGCACCAAGGGCGCCGGACAGGAACAAAGCCTGCCGCTGCAAGGTCTCCCGAGGAATCCATCAAGATTGGCGCTTAACCGGTTCTCCCCCCGCCGGCGAATATACGCTGACCGTGCACTTCGCATCAGGCACCACCTTTGGGGGACAAATGAACACGAAACACTCCATTTCCGGATCAACTCGCCCCACTGGACGCGCGCCGCTCTCTGTACCGGACTCCCTGCGGAAGGGTGCAAACAAGGCACTGGTCGCCGGGGCGGCGGCCGCCGTCGTGCTCCTGCTGACTGGTTGCGGCGGGACCCAGGCATCGCTGACCGCTGCCGCAGGGACGACGACATCGGCTACACCCTCACCAACGCCCATCGCCAACACTGCCTGCAGCTCCCTGAACAGCCAGCAGGTGTCGGCTGGAGCCACGTATGTCTGCACCCGGGACGAATCGGGGAAGCTGGTGTGGCTCGAGTCCGCCGAGTCCAAGCGGGTAACGGACAAGATTGCCGCAGCCGCGGCCGCGAAGGCGGCGGCCGACAAAGCTGCGGCCGATAAGGCGGCCGCGGACAAGGCAGCTGCTGAGAAGGCTGCAGCCGACAAAGCTGCTGCAGACAAAGCGGCTGCAGACGCGGCCGCGCAGGCGAAGGCCGCCCAGGAAGCGGCAGCAGCGCAGGCAGCGGCCGCGGCAGCCGCCAAAGCCGCTCCTATCCCGGCACCCGTTGCCCAGCCCGTGCCAGGCACCGCCCAGGGCTGCGATCCGAACTACTCCGGCTGCGTTCCCATCGCCTCGGATGTCGATTGCGCCGGCGGCAGCGGCAATGGGCCCGCGTACGTGCAGGGGCCGATCCAGGTCATTGGACGGGATATCTACGGCCTGGACAACGACCACGACGGCGTGGCCTGCGAAAGGTAGCTTCGGAGCCAGGCTAGACGAGGGCGGCGACCAGCTGTTCGCTCTTCTCCCACAGGCCCCTTGCCAGTTCGGCGTCGTAGGCCTGGGCGTTGGCCTTGGGCAGGGAGCGCTTGGCGTAGTAGGCGCCGGAGATCCAGTCCGAGCCGGGGGTGCCGTTGATGAGCCAGAGCATGGTGTCGGCGCCCTGGTCCGGGCTGAGCATGAAGCGGTTGAGCAGCGTTTTGTAGGCATGCCGGAAGGGGCTGGTGGAGTCGGCCGCGAAGTTGGTGCGGACCACGCCCGGGTGGAAGGCCGCCGTCGTGATTCCCTGGTCGTGGAAGCGGCGGTGCAGCTCGGACGTGAAGAGGATGTTGGCGAGCTTGCCGGTGCCGTAGGCGCGGTAGGTCCTGTAGCTGTGTTCGGCGTTGAGGTCGGAGAGGTCCAGCTTGCCGTGGAAGTTGGCGTGGCTGGCGGTGTTGATGATCTTCGCCTGGCTGGCGGCGAGCGTGTCCATCAGGAGGCTGGTCAGCAGGAAGGGCGCCAGGTGGTTGACCTGGAAAGTCAGCTCGTTGCCGTCCACGGTGATGGTCCGTTTGCCCATCATGCCGCCGGCGTTGTTGGCCAGCACGTCGATCCGCGGATAGTTTGCCTTCAGTTTCGCCGCGAGGTTGCGGACCTGCACGAGTTCGGCGAAGTCGGCCACGTGGTGGTCCGCGCCGAGCTCCGTGGCCAACGCGCGGGTCTTCTCTGCGGACCGGCCGACGACGACCACCTGCTCCCCCGCCTGCGCAAGCGTCCGTGCGGCTGCTGCTCCGATGCCGTCGCTGGCGCCGGTGATCACGATGGTGCGAGGGGTCACGGGGTTTCCTTTGGTTGGGTTGCGGTGACTTTGGGGACAACGACGGCGGGGCGGCCGGTGTTCCCACCAGCCGCGCCGCTCTCCCCTAAGTAGGCAGCGTCAGCCCGCCAGGCCGGCCACCAGGAAGATGATGCCGGCGATGGCGAAGCCCATGACGCCGAGTAACGTTTCCATCACGGTCCAGGTTTTCAGGGTGGTCTTGACGTCCATCCCGAAGAAACGCCCCACCAGCCAGAAGCCGGAGTCGTTGACGTGGGAAACCACCACGGAACCGGCGGCGACGGCGATGACCATGGCCGCGACCTGCATGCCGTTCAATCCGCCCGCGGCAACGGCGGGAGCGATGAGGCCTGCGGTGGTGGTCAGGGCGACGGTGGCCGAACCCTGGGCGATGCGCAGGATGGCGGAGATCAGGAAGCCGGCCAGGATCAGCGGGATGCCCACATTGCCGAGCACGTCAGCCAACGCCTTGCCGATGCCGGAGGTCCGCAGCACACCGCCGAACATGCCGCCGGCACCGGTGATGAGGATGACGGAGCAGACAGGCCCCAGGGAGGATTCGAGCAGCTTCTCCATGGTGACGGCGTCGCGGCCACGGCGGGTGCCCAGCACGAACAGTGCTGCGAGGACAGCGATCAGCAGCGCCACCGGGGTTTCGCCGATGGTGCGGAGGACCTGGAACCACTCTTCCTTCTTGACGGCTTCGTCCAGCGCGCCGGAGGACGCCAGGGTGTTCAGGCCCGTGTTGAGGAAGATCAGGACCAGCGGCAGCAGGAGCAGCCCGATGATGGTGCGGAACTTCGGCGGGTGCGCCTCAGCCTCGGCACTCGCGTGGCCGAGGAGTTCGGGAACAGGCAGGACGAGCTTCTTGCCGGTGTACAGGCCGTAGAGGTAGGCGGTGACGTACCAGGTGGGGATGGCGGTGAGCAGACCGGCGATCAGGACCAGGCCCACGTTCGCGTCAAAGAAGGCGGCGGCGGAGACCGGGCCGGGGTGCGGCGGCAGGAAGATGTGCATCACGGAGAAAGCGCCGGCGGCGGGCAGGCCGTACCGCAGCACTCCCCCGCCCAGCCGGTGGGCGACGGCGAAGACCACCGGCAGCATGACCACCAGGCCGGCGTCGAAGAAGATGGGGAAGCCGAAAATCAGCGAGGCGAGGCCCAGCGCGAAGGGGGCGCGCTTTTCACCGAACACGCCGATCAGGTAGTCGGCCAGGACCTTGGCGCCGCCGCTGGTTTCCACGATGCGGCCGAGCATTGCGCCCAGACCCACCAGGAGCGCCACGGTGCCGAGGGTGGTGCCGAAGCCGTCCACCAGGACCGGCACCACTTTGTTGGCGGGGATGCCGGTGGCGAAGGCGGTGGCGAGGCTGATGAGGATCAGCGCGATGAGGGCATGCACCCGCAGCCGGATGATGAGGAACAGCAGCACAAGAATCGCTGCCGCGGCGATGAGCAGCAGCGGTCCTGCGCCCAGCGTCTGGGTCCATCCTTCGATGGTCATGGTTCTCCTTTGAAACAGGGTTGGGGATCAGGGGGCCAGGACGCCCGGGGCGCCTGGCGGGTGGGGAATCAGCGGATGGGGAGATTGAGGGCCCGGACGACGGCGGCAACCAGCTCGTCCGGTGTGCGCGAGATATCGAGGCGCAGGCTGCCGGCGCCGAGCTCCTGCGCGGTGAGCGGCTCGAGGGTGGCCAGCTGGCTGGGCAGCAGGGTTGGCGGCATGAAGTGGCCCTCGCGGCCCTGCATGCGCTGGCCGATCAGGTCGGCGCCGCCGTCGAGGTGGAGGAAGAGCACCCGGCCTTCGGCGCCCGCCAGCAGTTCCCGGTAGCTTTGCTTCAGGGCAGAGCAGGTGAGCACCGTGCTCTGGCCCTCTGCTGCCTTGGCGGTCATCCAGTCGCGGATCTCCTGCAGCCACGGCCACCGGTCCTCATCCTCGAGGGGAATGCCCTGGGACATCTTGGCGATGTTGGCGGCGGGGTGGAACTCATCCGCCTCCGCGCAGGCCCAGCCCAACTGGTGGGAAAGGGCCGCCGCCAGGGTGGATTTGCCGGAACCGGCAACGCCCATGACCACAAGATGCGTGGCTGGATACTGCATGTCATACCTCCGGAGAAGACGTCGTTGGCTTTCGAAGAAGCTCGCTGTGGGCCCGGTGTCGATGTGGGCCACGCAATAAGGTAGCACCTTTTTGGCAAATAAATACTATCTTTTGGTGTCACAAGTCATACCTTTGACGTAACAGCGGGTAGTCTGGGAGGGCGCACCGGCGCGTAACGGAACGGGGAGAGAATGTCGACGGCGACAGTCCAGGACGGCGATGAAGTGCACGGCGAGGGGTTGTTGCCTGCGATGCAGGGCCGGGTCCTTGAAGCCGTGGGGATAGCCATTGCCTCGGGCGGCCTTGCACCGGGCAGCCGGCTCACCCTTGAGGGGCTGCAGCACGAGTACGGGATTTCCCGCACCGTCGCCCGGGACACCATGAAGGTCCTGGAGTCGATGAACCTCGTCTATTCGCGGCGGCGGGTGGGCATCGTGGTGCAGGATCCGGCGCTGTGGAACGTCTTCGACCCCAAACTGGTGCGGTGGCGGCTTGCCTCTGACCGGCGGGAACTGCAGTACAGCAGCCTCACGGAGCTGCGCATCGCCGTCGAACCCATTGCCGCGGCCGGTGCGGCACGCCGGGCCAGCGCTGCCGAACGCGCGCAGCTCGTGTCCCTAGCGGCAGACCTCCGGCGCCTGGGCGAAGCGGGTGACCTGCAGGCGTTCCTGGCCGCGGACATCGCCTTCCACCAGCTGTTGCTGCGAAGCTGCGGCAACGAGATGTTCCGCGCGCTCGAGGGCATGGTGGCCGAGGTGCTGACCAGCCGCACGCAGCAGGGGCTCATGCCGTTCAAGCCGCGCAACGAGGCCCTGCAGGCGCACGAGGATGTGGCCGCCGCGGTGGCCGGTGGCGATACCGCGGCGGCGGAACGGGCCATGCACCACATCCTGGACGAGGTCCGGGAGGCCATGGGGCTGCATTAACGCGGACGCCCGCGGTCCGGCCTGTCGACTGAGGCCGGACCGCGGGCGCGTTTCGCCGTTTAGTCTACGACGTGCACCTCGCCCACCATGCCCATGTAGTCATGGAGTGCGCAGATGTACTTGAAGGTTCCGGTGGCCTTGAATGTCACAGCGAACTCATCGCCAGGCTCGAGGATTCCCGAGTTGAGGTCTCCGCCGCTGAAATGCGAGGGGTCTCCGGAGGGGGCAAAGAAGTTCGCCGGCTCCGTGCCGAACGTGACAGTGTGCGGGGCGCCCATGCCTGTATTGGCAAAGACGACCGTGTCACCCACGTGCACCGTGACCGAGTCCCGGATGAACCGCATGACCATCGCGACGCCGTCGTCACCGCCCGCGATCACCCTGTGGTTGCTGGCCTCGCTGGCCAGGGAGGCATCGAGCTGGTGCCCGTCCCGGAGGATGGAGCGCTCCTGCGCCCTTGACGCCTTGTCGTAATCAGCCTGGCTGTAGGGGTACGCCGTGCCCTGCTCACGGACGTGGACGGTACCCTTCATCACCATCCCATGGAGCAGGCAGTAGTAGGTGAAGTCGCCCTCCCGCGGGAACTTCAGGCTGTAACTCGTCGCCTCGGGGAACCCCGGAATGTCAACATTGGCCAGGAGTCCGGAGTTGTAATAGGAATGTCCGTCATACCGGTCCCCGCCGCGCTTCAGCAGCTCGTCGTCATTGAACGGGTTGAACGGTTGCAGCGACTGGCCGGCGGCCAGGAATGTCACTGTATGGGGTTCAGCGGAATTGGCCTTCCACGTGATGGTGTCCCGCTCGTTGATGAAGATCTCGGACGGGAGGAAGGCCATCCCCTGGATCTCCTGGTCGCGGGACTCGGAGCCTGCCAGTACCGTCCAGGTCCGGTGGCCCCCGTCAGAGGCCACCGCCGGGCCCGCCACGGCCGTGGAGGTGAGGAGCGCTGCTGCAAATGCAACAACAAATGCGAGTTTATTGAATCTCTTATCGATTCCCCGATATCGCTTCATAGCAATACTTTCTCGGACGCACGCGGCCGCACGGGCCGGTGCACGGCTGTGACCGTTCATTGCCTGATGGGCCGAAGCGGCCACGAATTGTTTCGGAGTAAAGATACCGGCCGCCACGCATCGGGACGCTGGCAGCCGGAACCGGCATACACATGCCGGACCTGCACCACCCCAACTGGTGCCGCGCAGGGCTGGATTCAATTCCACACGCCGTCGCTTGCGCGGGGTGTCAGGACGCGTAAAGGCGGACGCACCTTTAGATTGCTCCTTCAACTGAATTTTGTCGAGACGGCAATTGCAGAAGTGCGGCCCTGGACCGCACGAGCGGTTCCCGGCCCCGGTTATGCGGTCCGGGGCCGCTTAAGCAAAAACAGGGCCTGCCGAAAATCGGCAAGCCCTGCTTTGGGAAACCTAACGGTCCCGGAACTCTACGAGATTAGAGAGCCTGGATGTTGGTGGCCTGGGGACCCTTGGGGCCCTGCTCGGTGTCGAAGGAAACCTTCTGGTTCTCTTCGAGGGAGCGGAAGCCGGAGGAGTTGATCGCGGAGTAGTGCGCGAAAACGTCCTGCGAGGAGTCGTCCGGGGAGATGAAGCCGAAGCCCTTTTCAGCGTTAAACCATTTGACGGTACCAGTAGCCATTATTTTGTCCTTCGTGAAGGTGGAGGCAAAGTCCCGACTTTCGGGCCCTCCGGCGTGGGGTGTTCAAAAACCGCTACTTCAGAAGAACACGGACTTTCGACCGCGCGTACTGCCTGAACTACCAACTGCATAAACACAACAACAGGCTCCACACTACAGGAGATTGCCGCCGCCCAGTACCACACCTCCCGGCAGGCTACTCCTGTCCGCCGTCGTCCAGCGCCGTGCTGTACCGCGTGAATCCGGGGCGGAGCCGGACGGACCGGGAACCGATCATGGCGATGTCCTCCCACATCACCAGGAACGAGCCGCGGTGCCGCCAGCGCAGCAGGCCGGCCAGCGGCCAGGGCTGGGTGAGCCCGGTCCGCTCATAGCCGAGGAAGGACGCCACGCTGTGCGGGCTGACCACCAGCCCCAGCAGCCGCGGCTCCGACAGCAGCTGGTGCGGGGCACCATCGAGGACGAACCGGGCGTCGGCCACCCGGCCCAGCCGCCCGCCGTCGGCATCATGCACGGCGGTACCCAGCAGGTCACCGAGGATCACGGCGGCCTCCCGGGATGCGGGCAATAATTTTGTCGCGGATCCAGCGTTCCACCCAGCCGGCGTCCAGGTGCCCGCCGCTGACGCCCAGTTTCAGGACCACGTCCACCTCGGCCACGTCGTGCCAGGGAATGCGGATCAGCCGGGACGACGGCGGCCTGCCGCCAAAGATGCGCGTGCCCAGTACGGGACCGGTCAGCAGGGCCGTGAGGACCGGGGCCGGCGTGCCCGGCGGGATCTCCTGGTCCGGGGCGGCCCCGCCCAGTTCGAGGTCGTCCACGGTGGTGACCGGCACGCCGTCGTTATCCAGAACCTGCCGGTCCATCAGGTGCAGCTGGGCGTCCAGGGTGCGCCCGGCAAGGGGCGGAACGGCGGCCAGCGGGGCTGGGGCGGTCATGAGCCTGCTCCTGTCACGATCATGAGGGGTATTGCCGCCACGGACGCCACCAGGATGATCACCAGGTAGGCCATGCCCAGCACATTCACCGCCCTGCCGTTGACGTGTTGGCCCATGTATTGCGGATCGTTGGCCACGATGAGGATGGGCAGGTAGGTCAGCGGCAGCGCAATGGCGGAAAACACGACGGAGTATTCGGTCACGAGGATGGGGTCCACACCCGTGGCCAGGACCGCCATGCCCACCAGCAGGCAGACGATCATGGCCAGGTGGAACCGTGCGGCCTGGGCGGGACGGCGGAACTTGCCCCAGGACCAGCCGAAATACTGGGCCAGGGTGTAGCCGCTGGAGAGGGTGGTCTCCAGGGCGGCGCCGAACGTCGCGGCAACCACCCCCAGGAGCACGAACGCCAGTCCCAGCTTGCCCGCCCCTTCCGCCACGGGCAGGACCACCTGCGACAGCGAGGTCACTGCGATGCCCGCGGGCAGCAGCACGACGGCGGCGCACCCGGCGATCGCGACCGACAGCAGGCCGCCGAGCGGGAAGCCCACGAGCACGTTGATCCGGGACTGGATCAGGTCCTTGATGCTCCAGCCTTCCTCCACGGCGCCGGAGGAGAAAAAGAACACTTCGTACGGTGTCATGGCGGCGCCGAACAGGGCGATGGCGTAGTAGCTGTAGGTCCACACCGTCTCCTCCCCGGGCACTGCGGGCTGCAGGGCCTGCCCGGCGAGCATTCCCCAGTCCGGCTTGAGCAGGAACAGTGCCACGGCGAACACAATCAGCGTCAGCCCCAGCAGGCCGGTGACGTTTTCCATGATGGAGAACTTGACCCGCCAGATCACCAGCCACACCGCCACGGCCGCCAAGGGGATCCAGAGGAGATAGTTCACGCTGCTGGCCAGCTGCAGGGCCAGGGCCACGCCGCCGATCTCCGCCGTGACGGTCATGAGGTTGATCAGGAACGACGCCGAGAGGTTGGCCAGGCCGGCGCGGGCCCCCAGCCGTTCCCGGATCACCTCGAACGTGGCCCGTCCGGAGGCGGCGGCCACCCGGCCGGACATGTTGGCGAACAGGCAGATGCCCACCACGCCGAGCAGCACCACCCACACCAGGGACAGGCCAAAGCGGGAACCGACGACGGCGTTGGTCACCAGGTCCCCGATGTCCACGAACCCGCCGATGGCGGTGAGGATGCCAAGTGCGACGCCGAGGATCCGCTTCACTTCGACCCCACCTTGTCTTCGAGCTGCTTCAGGGCGTCCTGGGCGGCTGCGAGCGCCTGGTCCCCGTCCGCCAGGGAGGGGGCGCCGCCGTCCGTGGCGGACAGTGCGGTACGGGCGGTGGCGAAACCTGCCGCGCACCGCTCCAGCACGTCCAGGGCCTGCGTTTGCGTGTCGCGGTCCTCCTGCGTGGCGGCAGAGAGCTTCAGGACCGTGTCGCGGCTGGTCTGGACTTCCTTGAGCCCGTCATCGACGGCGGTGGACGTGGCGGCCCGCGTCAGCTTGCCGTCCAGGTCCTGGTGCAGGGCGAGGCGCGCGGTGGCGACGGCCGAGGAGCTGTCCTTCACCGCCGTCGACACCGATTCACTGGTGCTGCCGCCGCACGCGGTGAGGGCGGCGAGCGCGGCCAGGGCGACGGCGGCCAGGAACTTCCTGCCGGCGGCGGGGTTTGGGGCCGGCCTGTTCAGCACGTTCGCCTCCACCCTCCGGGCGGGACCCGGATCCGTTACCCGCGGCACGGCAGCCAAAAATTAGTTGCCTTGAGCTATATATAGCACTCCTTCCCGGCGTTTGACCTGTTCAGGAGCATCTTTCTTGCAGTCCACCGGCGCCCCCGGCACACCCTCGACCGCAACCGCGAATGGGCATATCCTGCATCCAGGTCCTGCCGACCCAACCCCACCGGGAGATGACGCCATGGAGATGCCCAAGGCCACCGAGGAAGAGAAGGAGCGCTTCCGGCGCGTGGTTCCGGACCGCCCGGACGTGGTGGTGAAACCGATGTTCGGCAACCTCGGGGCGTTCGTCAACGGGAACATGTTCGCCGGCCTCTTCGGGTCCACCATCGGCGTGAAACTGTCCGCGGCGGACAAGGAACTGCTCGAGTCCTCGGAACGGACCGTGCCGTTCGGTCCCGCCGAGCGGCCCATGGGCGGGTACACGGGCCTGCCCGAGGTGTGGAATGAAGAGGGCGACGGCGACGACTCCCGTGCCAGGGCATGGGCCGGGAAGGCGCTGGACTACGTTGCCACGCTGCCGGCGAAGGAGCCGAAGACGCGCCCCGCCAGGGCCGGCGCTCCCCCAACGGAAAACCGGGCGGCGGCGAAGTAGGCGTGGCCGGCCGCCAGGAGACCCACACGGTGGTGGTCGGCGCCGGGCAGGCAGGCCTGGCCACCAGCTACTGGCTCACGCAGCACGGGGTGGAGCACCGGCTCCTGGAACGCCGCCCCGCGCTCGGTGGCGCCTGGCAGGACCGGTGGGACTCGTTCTACCTGAACACCCCCAACTTCTCGGTGGACCTGCCCGGGGCGCCCTACCGCGGGGCGGACCCGGACGGGTTCCAGCCGCGCAGCGCCACCATCGAGTACTTCCGGCGCTACGCACGGGACATCGCGGCGCCGGTGGAACTGGACACCGCCGTCGCCCGCATCTCCCCCACCGGTGCGGGCTTCACGCTGGAGACGGGCCGGGGCACCTGGACGGCCCGGAACGTGGTGCTGGCCAGCGGCGGGTTCCAGAACCCGCGGGTCCCGCCGTCCGCCGTCGGCATCCCCCCTGATGTGCTGCAGCTGCACAGCGACGCCTACCGCAACCCGGTGCAACTGCCGGAGGGCGCGGTCCTGGTGGTGGGAACCGGACAGTCGGGCGGGCAGATCGCCGAGGACCTGCTCGACGCCGGCCGCACCGTCCATCTGTCCGTCTCCAGCTGCCCCGAAGCACCGCGGCGGTACCGCGGGCAGGACATCTTCCACTGGATCATGCAGGTGAACGTCCGGGGACCGGAGTACGGCATCAACGCCCTGCAGGTGGACCAACTGCCCTCCCCCGCCGGCCGCTTCATGTGCAACCCGCTGGTGTCCGGGAACGGCGGCGGCCACAGCGTGCACCTGCGCGGGCTGGGCCGGCGCGGCGTCCGGCTGCATGGCAGGTTCGAGGGAACGGACGGCGGCACCGTGGTCTTCACGGACGACCTCCCCCAGCGCCTGGCCATGGTGGAGGCGGGGTTCGGGCAGCGGCTCAAGGTGCTGGCCGACGCGCTGATCAGGGCGGCCGGGATCGACGCCCCCGAAGCCGAAGAGCCTCCGGCGGATGACTGGCTGCCCTCCACGTCCGGGGCCCGGCTGGACCTTCACGCGGAAGGCATCACGTCGGTGATCTGGTGCACGGGCTACGCGCTGGACTTCAGCATGCTCGACCTTCCGGTCCTGGACCAGTGGAACTACCCCCGCCACGTGGCCGGGGTCACGGAGCACCCGGGCCTGTACGCCGTCGGGCTTCCCTGGCTGACGCGGCACATCTCCGCCACCCTCGCCGGCGTGGGGCCGGACGCGGAGTACGTGGCGGGCCATTTGGCTGCCAGGTGACCCGCCCGGCACCCGGCGGCAGCCCGTCTGCCAAGCTGGCCGGCCCTACAGCTGGTGGCCCGGGCCGTGCGCTTTCTGCCGCCCGTCGCGGTGGGTGAGGTAGGCGTAGACCATCAGCGTGATCCCCGCCAGGATCATGACGGCGGGCACGGCGAAGTCCATGGGGATGAACAGGGCCGTGGACTGGGCGACGAAGATCAGGCCCATGACCGCGAGGATCCCGGCCGGGAGCAGCGGCCACCTCATCCGCACGTCCCCGGCGGGCTCACCGGGCTGTCCGGGCTCACCGGGCTGTCCGGGCTGGCCGGCGCGGCCGGCCTGGCCGGAGTCCCTTACCGGGACCAGGGACAGCGCCCCGAACGTGGCCGCCAGGCCCAGGAAGAGGACGGCGGCCGTGGGTGTGCCCTGCAGGGCCTGCGGGAGGGCCACGATGAGGGCCAGGGTAAACATGACGCCGGACGGAATCAGGGCCCACCAGTTGGTGCGCTCACGCAGGTACACCGCGGCGAATCCTGCGCCCATGAAGAGGAACAGGAAGGCTGCGCCCCAGGCGCCATCGGTCAGCTGCGTGGCGGTGATGACCGCGGCGAGGCCCAGGAACACGGAACCGGGAATGGCCGCCCACCAGTTCTCCCGGCGCCGGGCGAAGAGGGACAGGAACAGCACCCCGACGGCGGCGAATACCACCGGTGCCACGAACGCGGCACTGTCCATGACACCGAGCCGGTCCAGCAGCAACAGCACACCCAGCGCCATGAGGACTATGCCTGCGATGATGCTTGCGTTTGCCGATTTCACCGTGTGCCTCCCGGATCCGGCAGGCGGCCGTGTGCCGCGCTGCTTAAATCAGGCTAGGACCGGCGCCCGATCCGGAAACAGGGCACAAAGCCCCCGCCTTCCCCCGGGTTGCGGGGGACCCGCACCGCAACCCGGCCTTCGACGACGCGGACGCTGCACTGCAGTCCCTGGAAATCTTCCTGCTCACCCCGAACCGAGGGCTGCCTGACCGGAATCCGAACCCGCCCCGGACTTTCGGCCCTGACAGCACGTGGCACATTGCTGGATGATGTAGGGAGTTCCTTCCGGATGGGGCAGCCGCATTAGACGAGGTGGCCGGGAAGGCGAGCCGATGAGAGCGTCTTCATGGATACACCAGCAACACCCCAGGGTCAGGACCGGTCCCCTTCGCCCCCGGCACGGATCTTCATCCTCAATGACCACAAACTGGTGCGGCAGGGATTAAGGGAAATGCTTGAGCACGACGGCTTTGACATCGTCGGCGAAAGCGGGTCGGCGGCGGAAGCCACGAGCCTGATTTCCAGCCTGAAACCCGACCTTGCCGTCCTTGACGACCGCCTCCCGGACGGTACGGGCATCGAGGTTTGCCGCGAGGTCCGCTCAACCGCCCCGGACGTGAAATGCCTGATCCTGACGGGCTGGGATGAACAACAGGCGGTGCGGGCGGCGGTCCTGGCCGGGGCTTCGGGGTATGTGCTCAAACGGGTCGGAGACACCGACGAACTGCTCGCGCGCATCCGCAGCGCCGCCGCGGGTACCCCCGTCATGGGGGCCGGTGTCAGGGAACGGGTCGCCCAAAGCCTCCACGCGTCGGCAGCCGCTCCCTGGCTGGAGGCCATGACGCGGACGGAGCGCGCGGTCCTCGCCTTCATGGCCGCGGGCCTGACCAACAGGCAGATCGGGCAGGAAATGATGCTCGCCGAAGCGGCCGTTGCCGGTTGCGTGTCCTCAGTGCTCCACAAGCTGGGCTTCCGGCGCCGCGGCCATCTGAATCCCGCCCCGATTCCCCGCGCCTGGGAACTGCTGCACTGAGGCAGGACCTGTCCGCGTAAGACAGGCAGGGTTCGGCGGACTAAGGGGTGGGCGCCGTCCAGGTCACGGTCGTGCCGTGTCCCGGCGAGCTGTCCACCTCGCAGGTGCCGCCGAGCCGGGCTGCGCGGCTCTTCATGTTGTCCAGCCCGCTCACCCGACCGGGATCCTTGAATCCCCGCCCGTGGTCGCGGACGGTGAGCACCACTTCGCCCTGGTGCACCGCGAGCAGGACCTGGATGTCCTCCGACCCGGAATGCCGGACGGCGTTGCTGACGCTCTCGTAGAGCACCGGCAGCAGCTGCTCGGCCACCTCGTCGCCGACGGCGTCATCAACGGGACCCGAGAGCTGGATCCTCGGGAGGAAGCCGGCAGCGTTGGCAGCGTCCTGGACAGCCCGCAGGACCCGGCCGCTGAGAAGCTCCCCGTCCGGTTCCCGGGCCTGCAGCGAGTAGATGGTGTTGCGGAGCTGGTGGATGCAATCGTCCAGCTCCGTGGTGATATTGGCGATGCGGCGTTCATGGGCCGCCGGGTCCGACGTGTACCGGCGCAGGCTCTGGATGCTGAGTCCGGCAGCGAACAACCGCTGGATGACCAGGTCGTGCAGGTCCGTGGCGATCCGTTCCCGGTCAATGAACAACGCGTGTTCTTCCCGCAGCTGGTTTGCCTTCAGCAGGTCAAGGGTCAGGCCGATCCGGGAAGCGAACACCGCGCTCTGTTCAACATCAACGTCCGTGTAGCGGGGTCCGCCGCCGGGGCGGGCCAGGATCAGCAGGCTGTCCCGCTGGCCGTCACTGTCGCTGCCCAGGGCGGCCACGAGGACGGGCCCCAGCTTTTCCGCCGTTTCCGGGTCGAAGACCTTGCGCGGGTCCGTGAAGATCCGGGACCCGCCGGCCGCCAGCACATCGGCCAGGGCGGCTCCCCCGGGCAGCTCCTGCCCGGCCGGCACCGACTGCTCTCCCAGCGACGTCCGGCACCTCAGGCTGCCGTCCCCGGCAACGGACGCGATCACGGCCAACGCCGAACCGGAGGCGTGCAGCGCCCGTTCCGCGATCATGTCCAGGTTTTCGGTATCGGACCCCGGCTGGGCCTTCAACCGGTCGCTGACTTCGATTCCCGCTTCCAGCCACTGTTGGCGGCGGTTGCTGTCTTCGTACAACCGCGCGTTCTGGATGGCCACGCCCGCCGCGCTGGCGAGGGCCACCGCGAAATCCTCATCCTCCGCCGTGAAATCCTGGCCGTCGACTTTCTCCGTCAGGTACAGGTTCCCGAACACTTCATCCCGTACCCGGACGGGGACGCCCAGGAAGGTCCGCATCGGCGGGTGCTCCGCGGGGAATCCGACGGCGATCGGGTGCTCGCCCAGGTCATGGAGGCGCAGCGGTTTGGGTTCGCGGATCAGATGCCCCAGGACACCGTGGCCGGTGGGAAGGTCACCGATGAGCCGGGCGCCGTCCTCGTCCACGCCGACGGTAATGAAGTGGCTGAGGTTCTGGTCCTCGCCGATGACGCCCAGCGCCCCGTACCGCGCCCCGACAAGTTCGCACGCCGATTGGACCACCCGGTCCAGGACCGCCTCCAGGCTCAGGTCCTCCGCCATGGACACGACCGCGCCAAGCAGCCCCTCCACGTGTTCCTGCGCCCTGACCAGGTCATCTGCCCGGTCTACGAACTCACGCAGGAGCTCCCTGGTCCGCCGCCTGATCGGTTCACGCCACATCGAGAAAACACCTCAGAATCCGCATCATTCAGGGCGGGCTGCTTCGCCCTGATCCGGTATAAGTGACAGCCCCCAGCGTCTCTCACTCCCATGCTAACAACCCGGATCGCGGGCGTACCCCGCGATTACGGCCGGGTTGCCCCCAACTTCGCGCCGCCCCGCCGGACCCGGCGCGCCCGCCTGACCTGCAGCGCCTTCGCCCCGCGCACCCGGGCCGGGCTGCTGAAGCGGAACGCCCGGCGGGAGATGTGGTGGGTGGCGTGCCGGCGCTGGACCGGCGGCGGCACCGCGGGCAGCTGCTGCGGGGCGCGGGCGAAGAACCACTGCTTCGCCAGCTCCACCAGGACCAGGTAGACCACCACCATGCCCAGCAGGGCCAGGAAGAACGGCACCGGCAGCGGGTCGAAGCCCAGCAGGCCGGCCAGCGGCGAGAGGGGCAGGAACACCCCCAGCGCCACCACGCCCAGTGACGCCGCGAGCAGCCCGGCCGATGGGCGGCTGCGCAGGAACGGGACGCGCCGGGTGCGGATGGCGAAGATGATGAGCGTCTGGGTGGCGATGGATTCGATGAACCAGCCGGCCCGGAACTCCCCCGGCGCGGCGGTGAACACGAACAGCATCAGGGCGAACGTGGCGAAGTCGAACAGCGAACTGATGGGTCCGAAGAGCAGCATGAACCGCCGGATGAACGCGATGTTCCAGTGCGAGGGCGCCCGCAGCTGTTCCCTGTCCACGCGGTCACCGGGGATGGCCAGCTGGCCGGTGTCGTACAGGAGGTTGTTCAGCAGGATCTGGCCGGGGAGCATGGGCAGGAAGCTCAGCACCACTGATGCAACCGCGGCGCTGAACATGTTGCCGAAGTTGCTGGAGGTGCCCATCAGCACGTACTTGATGGTGTTGGCGAAGATCCGCCGCCCCTCCATCACCCCGTCCGCCAGGACGCCGAGGTCCTTGTCGAGGAGGACGACGTCGGCCGCGTCCTTCGCCACGTCCGTTGCGGTATCGACGGAGATGCCGATGTCCGCCTGGTGCAGTGCCAGGGCGTCGTTGACGCCGTCGCCCATGAAGCCCACCGCGCCGCCGCTTTCCCGCAGCAGAGTGATGATGCGGGCCTTTTGCTCCGGGGAGACGCGGGCAAAGATGGTGGCCGTGCGCGCCGCGGCGGCCAGGTCGGCGTCGGACATTCCCTCCACCTCGGCGCCGGTGAGCGTGCCGCCGGAGCTGACGTCCAGGTCCGCGCAGACCTTCTCCGCCACCTTCGCGTTGTCCCCGGTGGCCAGTTTCACCGCAATGCCCAGCGCTTCCAGCCGGTCCAGGGACTGCCGGGCGTTCGCCTTGGGCCGGTCCAGGAACACGAGGAAACCGGCCAGGGTGAGGTCCTTTTCGTCCGCGGGGACCAGCTGCGCCAGCCCCGGGGCACGGCCGGTGGCCACGGCAACCACCCGGGCGCCGGCGTCGAACTGTTCCTCCAGCAGCGCCTGCACAGCGGCCGGGATGGGCCCGCACAGCGCCAGGACGTCCTCCGGTGCGCCCTTGGTGACCAGCCGGGCAGGGCCGCCCGCTTCGCGGACCAGCGCGGTGGTGCGCCGCCGCCGGTGGTCGAAGCCGATGAGGTCCAGCCGCTCGAAGCGGGCGGGGTCGAAGGCTGCCGCGCCCGCGCTCTCCCATAGCGCCGCGTCCAGCGGGTTCTGCCCGGCAGCCGACACCTTCGCTTCCGTGTAGTCCGCCTCCGTGGCCAGCAGCCCCAGGGTCAGCAGGCCGTCGTCGGACACGTCCGGGGAGGCCGGCAGGGCACCCGTGTAGCTGATCTTCCCTTCGGTGAGGGTGCCGGTCTTGTCCGTGACCAGGATGTCCATGTCCCCCAGGTCCTCGATGCAGACCAGCCGCTTCACCAGGACTTTCCGCCTGGCCAGCTGGCGGGTGCCGGCGGCCAGGCTGGTGCTGACGACGGCGGGCAGCAGCTGCGGCGTGATGCCCACGGCGATGGCCAGCGAGAACAGCAGCGATTCCAGCAGGGGCCGCTGCAGCAGGATGTTGGCGATGAAGATCAGGGACGTGAGAACGATGGCCACCTGCAGCAGCAGGAACGAGAAGCGCTTGAGTCCCAGCTGGAACTCGGTCTGCGGCTGCCGTTCGCCCAGGCCCAGCGCGATCCGGCCGAACTCGGCGCGGCCGCCGGTGGCCACCACCACGCCGCTGCAGCTGCCGGACTGGACCACGGTGCCCATGAAGGCGCAGGAGGTGAGGTCCGCCAGGGCCGCGCCGGCAGGCACCGGTGCGGGGTCCTTGGCGGCCGGCTGGGACTCGCCGGTCAGGATGCTTTCGTCGCACAGGAGGTCTTGGGTGGCCAGGAGGCGGAGGTCCGCGGGGATGATGGCGCCCAGGGAGAGGTGGACGACGTCGCCGGGAACCAGGGCGGTCACGTCCACGTCCCGGACGGTTCCGCCACGCTCGACGGCGGCCCGGTGCGTCACGCGGGAATGCAGGGCTTCGGAGGCAAGCTCGGCCCGGTATTCGTTGGCGAAGCCGAGGCCCACGCTGACCAGCAGGATGACCCCGATGACGATGGAGTTGGTGGCGTCGCCCAGGAACAGGGACAGGGCGGCGGTGGCGATCAGCAGGATCAGGATGGGGCTGGCGAACTGGCGTCCCAGCACGGCCCAGGCGTTGGCCCGGTGGGTTCGGACGGCGTTCGGCCCCAGCTGCGCCAGTCGGGCCGCCGCTTCGTCTTCCGACAAGCCGCGCAGGCCGGAACCGAGCCGTTCCAGTGCCTGCCCCGGTGACAGGGCGGCGGCGTCGGTGAGGGACAGCCGGGGCGCGGTGTGCTCCCGGACCTGCAGGTCGGTCATGCCGGGCCGGGGCTCGTGGCGGTGCCCAGGATATGGGCCATGGGAGGGTTCAGCCGCGCCACGGCGAAGTTGAAGCGCCAGCTGTCCCCCACCGTGAACCCGGCGGCCGCGATGGCAGTAAGGGTGTCCCCGTTCAGGTGGCAGCCGCCCATGAAGCGCCCCCACAAGGGAGTGAGCAGGTCTTCCACCGCCGCCAGGACCGGATTGTTGGACCGCACGTGTTCGTAGAAGGCCAGCGTGCCGCCGGGGCGCAGGACCCGGCGGATCTCCGCAAGGACGGCGGCCTGGTCCTGGACGCTGCACAGCACGAGGCTGGCCACCACGGCGTCGGCGCTGCCGGTGTCGACGGGAATATGCTCGGCGGCCGGGTCCACCACGGTGACTGGGACGGGGGCTTCCGCGGCCGCCTGCGTGGCAACATCCCGGAGGTAGTCATCGGGTTCCAGGGCCAGGACGTGGGTGACAGCAGGCGGGTAAAGCGCGAAGGACGATCCCGCCCCGGCACCGATTTCGATGACCGAACCCTGCAGGCCGGACACGATCCGGCGGCGGTGTTCACGGGCGCCGCGCCGGTCCATTTCACCTACCGCGCTGGCGAAGGCCCGGGCAAAGAGCGGGTGCTGGAGGCGGTCCATTCCGTGACTGTACCGCTACCCGGGGAACCCGGGGCAGGGGAAGAAGTCCTCCACGCCTGGCCGAGCCGGTTCGATGCACCGGGACGCCACCTGTTCAAGGATGGCGTTGCTGTCCGTGCCGGAGGCCGCAAGGGCGCCGACCATGACGGACACCCGGGCGGTGGCACCCATCCTGGTGATGTCGGCCACGGGATCGTGGAAGAGCGGGCCGGTGCCGGCCCAGGTGGCCTCAAGGCTTACCGTCACCGGGTTTCCAGCCCCGTCGGTGCCGGGCAGGTCCGTGGTGACGGACGCGGAGGCCAGCCCCGGGTCAGCCACCAGGGGCGCGAAGTTCCGTGCGTCAGCCTCGTACAGCACGGTGCCGCCGCCGGCCGGCTGGGAGCATGTGTCGGTCACGCGGACGGCCACGGCGGTGCTTCCCTGCCTGCCCACCGGGTCCGGCTGGTCCGCGTACATCGCAAGGCTGGAGGAGACGAAGATTTCGGTCTGCCGGCAGCCCTCAGTCGTGACCACGGTAGCGGCCCCGTGCGTGGACACGATGGGGTGGATGTTCGGAGCAGCCCCGGCCGGCGCCGCCGCCAGGGAGATGGCGGCCGCCATGCACAGTCCGGCGGGCAAGCGTTTCATGGTTGGTCCTTGGTCCGCTATTTGAGGCTCAGCACCTCGTCGATCGGGCGGTTGTTGATGAACACCTGGGCACTCGTGGCCCCGGAGGCCGCCATGGCGGTGTATTCCAGCTGGGCCTTCGCCCGGGGGATGTCGCACACGCCGCCGAGCATGAACTGTCCCGAGAGCCAGATGGTGATGGTGCTGCCGTCCAGCTCGCCGCCGAGGTAGGTGAGGCTGGACTGGTACAGGGCGTTGATGAGCCCGGACAGGCCGACGTCGCGGCTCTTGTTGGCAAGCAGGGCGTTAATGCTCGGGCCCACCTGGTCGCGGAAGGTCACGGGCGCCGTGGTGGTGGCGACGAGGCTGTCGCCGCACCCGATCCGGGGACCGGACACGCCGTTGTCGTCGACGGCCACGTAGTAGACGGTCAGCGGCGCGGTCTGTTCGGGAAGGCCCGGCGGGACGGGCTCCTGGGTCGGCGGCGGGATGGCGGGGGCGGACGACGGCGGCGCGGCAGCCGTGGAGGTGGGCGCGGCCGGGCTGCTGGCTGAGGCAGTCGGGGTCGCTGTGGGGGTGGAGGTCGCCGTCATCGTAGGGCTGGCGCTGCTGGCCGTCGCTGCCGGGGAGCTGGTGGTGGGGCTCGGGGCCGGCGGGCCGAAGCAGCCCGTGAGCACGATCAGGCCGCTAAGGCCGAGAACGCTGAGTGCCAAGAACCTGGGCCTGGCCATGGTGCCCCCTTGAACGTGGGCCCGCGGCTGCGGGACCCACATTCAAGCTACGCCCGGGGGGTTAGTCCACAACAGGGGCTAAAGTCCGCGTCGGTCAGCCGCACGGGCGGGACGCCTCACCAGACCGAGTCGCCGCGCAGGACCACGTCGCTGCCGCCGTCGACATAGACGATCTGCCCGCACAGGTGCGTGTTCTCCCCGCTGTTGAGCCAGGCGAGCAGGCGGGCCACGACGATGGGTTCGGCAATGCCGTTCAGCGGCATGGGAACCGACTTCAGCAGTGCCGCCCGCGCCTCCTCCGTGGCAATCAGCTCTGCCGTCATGGGTGTGGCGATGACACCGGGTGCCACTGCATTCAGCGGGATCCCGGCACCGGCCCACTCTGCCGTGGCGGCCTGGCGGCGGACCCACCGGGAGAGCGCAAGTTTGGTGGAACAGTAGATAAGTCCGCCGGTGGCCGGTTCCTTGGCCAGGACTTCGGCGCGGGCCAGGGCTGCCGGTTCGTCCCCAGCGGCCAGCAGGGCCACGAGATCGTCGTCGCTGGCCATGAGGGCCGCCATCGAGGAGACCAGCAGGGCGCGCGGCGCGTCCGATCCCGCCAACAGAGGACGAAGGCCTTCCAGCGTCGCCACAGTGCCGAAGAAGTTCACCGCCACAGTGGGGGGTGCCGGCAGGGCGAGCCCCGCGACGGCGTAGATCGCGTCGATCCTGCCACCGCTGTCCTCCCGGACCACATCCACCATGCCGGCACGCCCGTCCGCGGTGGAAAGATCTGCCACAACCTCGGCGTCATGGAGGTCCACGCCGATGACGCGTTCCCCGCGCTGCTCCAGCAGTTCCCTGGTGGCCTTGCCGATGCCGGACGCGGCGCCGGTGATGACGGAGGTGCGGGGCATGGCGTCTTCTTTCGCTGGCCGGAGGGGTCCGGTCCCCACTGTGCCGGGCCGCCCGGCGTCCGGCCAGAGTCGAAAGGCCTGCACACACCGCTGGGCATGTCACTCAACAGCTCTTGTCACACCGTTAACCGGCCATTCACATGCCTCTCGGAACCTGTACAACGGCTGGAAATAGCGTGCAAGCCATGGACACCATCTCCCGCAGAACCCTCATCTCCGCCGGCCTCGGGGCCGGACTGGCCGCCGCTTTGCCAAGTGCCGCCGTCGCGGTTTCCACCACTGACGACGCCGGCCTCCGCACCGATCCCTTCATGCTCGGCATCGCGTCCGGCGAGCCGTGGCCGGACGGCTTCGTCCTCTGGACCAGGCTGGCGCTCAACCCGGTGGCCGGGGACGGCCTCGGCGGCATGCCGTCCCGCCCCGTGGCCGTGCAGTGGGAGGTGGCCGAGGACGCGGCCATGCGCACCGTGGTGGCCCGCGGCGTGGAGCAGGCCCGGATCGAGACGGCGCACTCCGTGCACGTGGAGCTGCGGGGCCTGAAGCCGGGCCGCGAGTACTTCTACCGGTTCCGCGCGGGGCGGCACATCAGCCCGGTGGGCCGCACGATGACGAGCCCGGCCCCGCAGGAGACTCCTGCCGCGCTGGCCATGGCGTTCGCCAGCTGCGCGCAATACGAGCACGGCTACTTCACCGCATACCGCCGGCTGGCGGAGGATCATCCGGACCTGGTGCTGCACCTGGGCGACTACCTGTACGAATACAAGAAGGGCAGCTACGTGATCGGCGGAGGCAACCCGCGCGACCACGAGGGCCCGGAGACCGTCACCCTGGAGACCTACCGGCAGCGGCACGCCCAGTACAAGGCCGACGCCGACCTGCAGGCCGCACACGCCATCGCACCCTGGGCAGTGGTCTGGGATGACCACGAGGTGGACAACAACTGGGCGGACGACGTGCCGGAGAACAGCGACGCGGCACAGCTCAACGACAGCACAGAACACTTCCGGCAGCGCCGCGCCGCCGCGTTCCAGGCGTACTACGAGAACATGCCCCTGCGCCCGTCCTCACTGCCCGCCGGTCCGGACATGAAGATCTACCGGAGGATCCAGTGGGGCCAGCTGGCCAACTTCCACATGATGGACACCCGGCAGTACCGCGACGACCAGCTCGCCGGCGACGGCTGGAAGAAGAACGTGGCCGAACGGCTGGCGGAAAACCGGACCATCACGGGCGCGGAGCAGGAGAAGTGGCTGCTGGACGGCTTCCGGAACTCCACGCAGCGGTGGGACATCCTGGGCCAGCAGGTCTTCTTCGCCGAGCGCGACCGCGCCCAGGCACTGGAGGTGGACGACGTCTCCATGGACGGCTGGGACGGGTACGCCGCCTCCCGCCGCCGCATCACCCAGGGGTGGATCGACGCGAAGGTGCGCAACGCCGTCGTGCTGACCGGGGACGTGCACCGCCACTGGGCCACCGACCTTAAGGTGGACTACAAGGACCCTGCCTCCCCCGTGGTCGGTTCCGAACTGGTCTGCACCTCCATTACCTCCACCGGCAACGGCACCGGCTCCACCACGGACGCCACCATGGCCTGGAACCCGCACCTGAAGTTCTACAACGACAACCGCGGCTATGTGACCACGCGCATCACCAGGGATTCGATGACGGCGGACTTCCGGGTGCTGGACCACGTCACCACGCCGGGCGCACCGGTTGCCACGAAGGCCTCCTTCGAGATCGGCGACGGCGTCCCGGGGCTGCAGCGGCGCGCCTGAACCAGCCTGCGTCCGGCGGCGGTCACTTGACGGCGTTGTAGGCGTTCACCCGGCCGTGGGCCCAGTAGGTTTCGGTGCCGGCCTTCACCTCGCCTGACGATTCCACGTACCCGCGGACTGCGGTGTTCGCGGCGCCGGGGTGTGAGCTCCAGGCGAGGGCGGCCACACCGGAAACGATGGCCGAGGACATCGAGCTTCCGTTGCCCACGTCGTAGCCCAGGGCCCGGTGGTTCTGCGAGGCCAGGACGAACGGGTGGTTCGGGAAGGTGGAGAAGACGTTCACGCCGGGAGCGGCGATGTCCACCCAGCTGGAGCCGTAAGTGGAGAAGGAGGCCTTGGCGTCGTTGTTGTCGGTGGCGCCGACGGCGATGACGTTGGGGTAGGCGCCCGGGTAGATCTTGGTCTGGTTGCCGCCGTTGCCCGCGGCGGCCACCAGCACCACGCCCTTGCTCCACGCGGTGTTGACTGCCGTTTCGAGGGTCCGGGAGGCCCGCACGCCGAGGCTCATGTTGATGACCTTGGCGCCGTTGGCCACCGCCCAGTCGATGCCGCTGGCGAGGCCGGAGCTTGATCCCACGCCGCTGTCGTTCAGGACTTTGCCCGCCAGGATGGTGCATCCCGGGCAGACACCGGCCACCCCGATGCTGTTGTTCACGGTGGCGGCAACGTTGCCGGCCACATGGGTGCCGTGGCCGTAGTTGTCCTCATTCGTTGCGGCAGAGCTGAAGTTCTTCCGGGCTGCCACCTTCGGGTTGATGTCGGGGTTGTCCGTGGCGACGCCGGAATCCAGCACCGCAACCACCATGCCGCTGCCGGTGGTGACGTTCCATGCCTCGACGGCGTCGACGTCCGCGTCCTTGGTGCCGGCGGCCACGGTGATCGGGTAGTCGGGGTTGTTGTTGGTGAAGGCCTGCCCGTCGTTCTGCAGGGCGTACTGCCGGGGGAAGAACTGGTCGGAGGTGGCGGCGGCTACTGTCTCGTCGGGCTCCGCGTAGTCCACCACAGGGTTCCGGGCCAAGGCATCAACAAGCTGCAGTTCCTTGCCCGTGGGTACCTTGATGAGGTGGGCGCCGGTGCTGCCGATGCCCGGGCCGTCAGTCAGCCTAAGCTGCCGAAGGACACCGGACGCCCGCGAATCGTCCCGGAACTTTACGATGACCTGCCCCGCGACCGGCGATGGCGCTGGCGAAGATTCCGCCGCGGCCGTGCCCGGACCCGCGAAAATGATGCCGCCAAAACCCATGACCGCTGCCGTGAAACCGGCGGTTAACAGTTTCCTCATGGGGCCAATCTTTACCGCCGGCCTGCACCGCTGGATAGGGGGAAAGCCCCCCCGGCGTTGGCGCCGTGCGCACCCCAGTGGCGTGCCGCCGTCGTACTCCTGGCTGCCCATTGTGCACCGTAATACCCGGGGCTACGATGCTCGCGGGGAGAAGTCCTGGTTTCGCCCGACCGATAGGGGCCATGCAATGACCGCAGACTTCTTCACCATGCAACCCGGTGAGACCGCAGCTCCCCTGCCGCCCGGACCCGTCCTCTGCACCGGCACCGCGGCGATGCGGCGGATCCACCGGTTCTTCCTGTGGGCCTACGACGAGGCTCCCGGCCTGGTCCGCTCGGTTGCCGCCGGCGACACGGCCCGCGCCGCCTACGTGGGGGAAGTGCTGGGCAACTTCGACAAGGTGCTCCACATCCACCACGAGGGCGAGGACCTGCTCATGTACCCGCAACTGAAGGAGCGGGCGCCCGCCTGCGCCCTGCACGTGGGGCTGATGCTCGAGCAGCACCGGCAGGTGACTCAGCGTCTGGAGCACATCGGGCCGCTGCGCCAGCGCTGGATGGAGACGGCGGACCCGGACACCGGGGCGCAGCTTGCCGCACGCTACGAGGACCTGGCCGCGGTCCTGAACGTGCACCTGCGCCGCGAGGTCACCGAGGTGATGCCTGCCGTGGACCGGGTGTTGACGGACAAGGAAGCCGCCGCGGTGGGCCAGCACGGCATTGACCAGTTCGACAAGAAGTTCATGGTCAGCTACCTCGGCATGGTGCTGGCCACCAATCCGCCTACCGACCGGGCTGAACTGTTCAAGGAGATTCCGCCGCCGGTCCGGCTGGCCTACAAGCTGGTGGGGCGCCGGATGTACCGGAAACAGTACTCGACGCTGTTCCCGGGCCGGCCGGTGCCAGAGACACTGTAGGGGCGTGCGTCAGGGCGCCCGGTTTCAGGGCGCCGGGCGCGTACCCGAGTCCGTGCTGGTGCCCTTCGTGGGTACGAAGTTCCAGTCGAACGATCCATCGGGGTGCAGCGTCAGCCGGAGGAACCCGTGGGTGTCGGCGAACCGCTTCTCGATGAACGGCGGGTCGCTGGTGAAAGGGCGCAGGCCAATCCCGCCGGTGGACACCTGGAACGCCGTCATCCCGTCGCTGACGCACTGGTCGGCGTTGTTTACCGGGCATGACCGCTCATAGTTGTGCTGGGAGCCGGAGAGGGTCAGGCGGACCCGGTGCTTCCACATCACGTCGATCCAGGGCTTGTGCGCGAGGGCCCGCCCGTGTTCCTCGGTGTCCGAGGTGAAGTACGGCTCGTGGTAGACCACCGCCAGAAATTTGCCCTGCTCCTGGGCGGCCGTGAGGTCGCTGTCCAGCCACGTGGTCACCATCGCAGCCTGCTCCGGGTTGTAGGCCCAGTACGCGGACGACAGGAACGCGAAGTGCCACCGGCCGAAGTCCTTCGAGTACGGCTGGCCGTTCGAGATGAATCCTCGTTCCTGGTTGATGGCGGCCTTGTCCGGAGCCCCCGGGCACTGGCCGTTCATGAAGTCGTCCAGGTCTTCGTTGCGGCCGGGCTTCCAGTCGTGGTTGGGGCTGGACACCCAGTACAGCTTGGACTTCGTGCCGCCCCACAGCTTGGTCCAGTACCGCACATAGTCCTCGCACCGCGCCTCGTTGTACTGGAAGTCTCCGAGCCCCAGGAACGCGTCGATCCCGTTGTCCTGCACCAGCCGGGCGATGGCGGCACCGTTCCGGCCGGAGGCGCTGTCTGCTGCTGAAGTCCGGACTCCGTTCATGTCGCCGACGGCGGCGATCCGGACGTCAGCCGGAGGTGGCGTGCACCCGGCGGTGGAAGCCGCCATGAGGACCGCCGCCATTGCCGCCGCCGCGGCGGCTGCACGCCGGAAGGGGCTCGGGCGAAGGCGTGCTGGCTGCATCCGATTTCCCCTTCGAAAACGCGGCGGAACCTCTGATGTTCCTAACGCCCGGAGATGCTGTCAAGGGGCGGGCGGCCACAACGGACCTGCGTTCCCGGCTCCCCATTGTGTCCGGGCCGCAGGGGCGTATGGTTCTTGCATGGAACCGATTCGGGCCCTCTTTCTTCCTGGTTCGGTCGTCCCCGCGGACATCGCCTACGGTCCCCTGATCGAGGCCCTCGGCCCGGACGTCCATGCGGTGGCCAAGGACCTGGAGCTCTACCGGGAGGACCACGTCCCGCCGGGGTGGAGCCTGGACACGGAGGTTGACGGCGTCCTGCGGGCAGCCGACGAGCTGGGCTGGCAGACGTTCCATCTCCTGGGCTACTCCGGCGGCGGAGCTGCGGCGCTGGCCTTCGCTGCCAGGCACCAGGAGCGGCTGCAGAGCCTGGCATTGGGGGAGCCGGCCTGGGCAGGGCGCTGGGACTGGAGCCCGGCCTACGCGGCGCACTGGAAGAAGTACGGGGAGCTGGAGGGGCTGCCACCGGAGCAGTTCATGCGCGCCTTCATGCAGCTTCAGGTGAGGCCCGACGCCGTCCTGCCGCCCGGGCAGGACGGTCCCCCGCCGCCGTGGATGGCCAAGCGGCCGGCCGGAATCAGGGCCTTCCTGGAGACCTTCAAAGACTACGACCTGGACAGGTCGCGGCTCGCGGCCTTCAGCAAGCCGGTGTTCTTCGCCCTGGGCGGGCTCAGCCATCCTGATGACTTTGGCGAGATTGCGGCCCGCCTGGCCAGGGTGTTCTTTCCCGATTTCCACCTCGAAGTCTTTCCCGCGCGGCACCACTTCGATCCCCCGCACCGGGCGGAACCGCGGCGGATGGCGGAGGCGCTGCGGCGGCACTGGGCAGCCGCTGCCCCTCGAGAGGACAGTTCGCAGCAGTCCATGGCCTCCAAACTGCCGTGAAATGCCACCTCGCGGGGTGAGGACAGCGAAAGGTGACCGGCCCGCCCGGGCCGGGGGCCGCCGTCGTACGCCGTATTACCCTCCATTAACACACCGCCGCGCAGCCGAATCGTCGTCTGTATAACGGTTCGACTACAATCTATGGATGCCCTTTTCCAAAAACCTTCGCATCACCATGCCCGGAACGACATGCTGATAGGGCGACGGACATTCCTTGAGTGGATCGGGGCTGCAGCGATCACTGCCGGGATTCCCAGCATGATTGCCCGGGGCCCCGATCCCGCGCCCGCGCCGGACGCCGCCCCCGTCGCTGCCCCGGCTTCCTTCGTGGCGGACCCGAACGCCCGCTATGTGAGCAGCCGCGGGAACGACGCCAACCCGGGCACCCAGGCGGCACCCTGGCAGACCCTGGCCAGGGTCCGGGCCGCACTGGACGCCGGTGAAGTGGGGCGCGGCAATTCCGTCCTGCTGCGCCGCGGCGACGTCTTCCCCGGCTCGCTTCAGGTTCCTGCGCTGCAAGGTGCCGCGGGGGTCTTCACCCTTGGCGCCTACGGCACCGGCGCCCTGCCGCAGATCAACGGCTACAAGGTGAGCAGCGACGCGTGGACGCCGCACAGCCCCAACGTATGGAAGCTCGACCTGACCGCCGGGTCCGGACAGTACACCGGCAATACGGCCGGAACCTCGACCGATGTCGGATTCCTCAAGGCCGGCGGCGCCATCCACGGCTGGAAGCGGTGGAGCCTGGCCGAGCTGGCGCAGGACTGGGACTTCTACAGCGACGCCACCTACGTGTACGTACGGCTCGGCACCTCCCCGGGCGCCGGCGTCGAAATCGCCGTGAAGCAGCAGGGCTTCCGGCCCTCCTCCAACACCAGCGCCTCCAACCTGCACATCGTCGGCCACGGCGCGCACGGCGTGGGCTTTTACGGCACCCGGAACGCCCAGCTCACCGACTGCCTGATCGAGGAAATCGGCGGTTCGCGGATCTCAAAAACCACCCGGTACGGCAACGGCGTGGAGATCTGGATTGGCTGCGCGAACGTGCTCGTCCAAGGCAACACCATCCGGCAGACCTACGACACCGGCACCACCATGCAGGGCAACGTCGAGGGATCCAACGTTGCCTGGACGGACTGCCGGTTTGTTGGCAACACGATCGAAAACTGCAACCAGAGCCTGGAGGTGTGGTCCCGGGGAACACCGGCCGCGGGCACCGGCCATATCCGCTGCGCCTTCACCGACAACGAGTGCCGCGACGCCGGGATCTCCTGGGCTGCCGACATCCGTCCGGACCAGGCGGGCATGGGCACGCACCTGCTGACGTATGACGTGCAGCTGCCCTGCGACATCGAGATCACCCGGAACCGATTCATCGGCGCCAAGGACAACTTCGTGCGCTCCAGCGGCACCGGCCGGCAGATTCCGGCGGGCATCAAGACCCACGGCAACACCATCTCGCTGGCCAGCGGACAGAAGATCGCGTACCAGAATCCCGAAACGATCGAGCAGCTGGACGCCTGGCGCTCGCGCACCGGACACGAGCAGGGGTAGGCACCACGCAGCCCCGCCCCCGGCTCGCCCGGGTCGCCGGAACGGTGCGAACTCGCCGGAACGTTCCGGCGTCCTGGCACCGTTCCGGCGTTTGCGCGAGCGTTCACGCGGCCGTGGGCCCAGTAGGAGCCCGTGCCGGATATGGGGTCGGCTGTCGATTCCACTTTGGCACGGACGGAGGTGTTGGAGGTGCCTGCGGAAGTGCGCCAGACCAGCGCTGCCGTCGCGGCGACAACCGGTGAAGCCATCGATGTGCCGCTGAGGATGTCATAGCCCTCGGAACGGCCGTTCTGGGTTTCAAGTGTGAACAGGTGGTTCGGGAAGGTCGAATAGATGCTGACGCCCGGCGCCGCAACATCCACCCATCTTCCGTAGGTCGAGAAGGATGCCTTGGCGTCGTTGTTGTCGGTCGCGGCGACGGCGATGACGTTGGGGTAGGCACCCGGGTAGACCTGGGCCTGGGTCCCGGCATTGCCGGCGGCGGCCACGATCACCAGGCCCTTGTTCCAGGCGCTGTTGACGGCAGCCTCGAGGGTGCGCGAGGACACCCTCTGCCCCAGGCTCATGTTGATCACCTGCGCGCCATGCGTGGCCGCCCAGTCGATGCCCTTGGCGATGGCCGAGCTGGAGCCGGTCCCGCTGTCGTTGAGCACCTTGACGTCGAGGATGCTGCAGGCAGGACAGACACCGGCGACGCCGGTCTAATTGTCGGCGATCGCGGTGACGATACCGGCCGAACACCGCCGAGCGAGCGCCGCCGTCGTGCTTTCCACGCCAAAGCGTCGCAGCACCCGGCACTGCCCACCCTTCATTTCGTTCGTATTGCGAACAGTTGTCCGTCGAATGAACTTAGCGGTAGCCTCGTGTAGTACGCATGCCGTAGATCACTCCGCCTCGTGACGGAGCTCGCAGCGCGGGATGCCTTCTCTTTCCTGATCAATGAGGATTACATGACAACTTTTCCCTCCACCCGCGCGTCGCGCTGGCCGGTCTGGCTTTGCTGGCTCGCCATGGTCCTGGACGGTTTTGACTTGGTGGTGCTTGGCACCGTCATCCCCACGCTCATCAAGACCGGCGAACTTGGCTTCGACGCCGTCGGGGCCACGCTCGCCGCAACCATCTCCCTGGTCGGCGTAGGCCTCGGAGCCCTCTTCATCGCACCCTTGTCAGACCGCTTCGGGCACCGCAAACTGCTGGTCGTCTGCGTACTCTGGTTCTCGATCTTCACGATCTCCGTGATCTGGGCCCCCAACGTGGCAATCTTCAGCGCCTTCCGCCTGCTGGCCGGCCTGGGCCTCGGCGCCTGCCTCCCGGTGGCACTGGCCTACATGAATGACTACGCACCCGCCGGGTCGGCAGGCAAATCAACCACCCGGACGATGACCGGCTACCACGCAGGCGCGGTGGCGACGGCCTTCCTGGCGTTGATGGTGATCCCCGATTGGCGCACCATGTTCGTGGTCGGCGGCCTCGCGGGCTTCGCCCTCGTGCCTTTCCTGTGGTTCAAGCTGCCCGAAACGGTAGCGACGGCGGGCACCGGCCAAAAGCAGGAGCCGACCAGGTTCCGCGACCTGGCGAAGAAGCCGTACCCGCTGGTGGCCGCGGCAATTGCCGCCGCCTCATTCATGGGTCTCCTGCTGGTCTACGGCCTGAACACCTGGTTGCCCCAGCTGATGGCGTCGGCCGGTTACCCGGTCACGGCGGGCCTTTCCCTGCTCCTGGTGCTGAACCTGGGAGCCGTGGCAGGCCTCATCATAGCCGGCATCCTGGCCGACCGGCACGGAACCAAACCCATCGTGCTGCTGTGGTTCGGCCTGTCCGCCGCCTGCCTTGCACTGCTGAGCATCAAGGTTGGCAACGAGTTCCTGCTTAACGCCCTCGTCTTCGTCACAGGCGTGTTCGTCTTCAGCTCCCAGGTCCTCGTTTACGCCTGGGTGAGCCAGCTGTTCCCGGCCCGCCTTCGCGCCACCGCTCTCGGTTTCGCTGCCGGTGTGGGCCGCGTCGGCGCGATCGCCGGGCCCGCCGTGACGGGTGGTCTCGTCGCCGCAGGCATCGCCTACCCCTGGGGCTTCTACGTGTTCGCAGCGGCCGGCGCCCTGGCCGTGCTGGCGCTCGTGACGGTACCGCACGCCATTGCCGCCAGGCAGCCGGCACAGGAGCAGGCCAGCTGACTCTCGCCGCTGTCCGCGACGCCGGAACGGTGCCGGGACGCCATTCCGCTTCAGCGTCCCGGCAACGTTTCAGCGACTCAGGTGCAATGGGTAGCTGGGGAAATACCGGGCCTGTCCCCTAGAGTGAATCCACAGGAACGAGCCCACAGGACACGGGACCCGCATGGACTTCTACGCCATCAGCTCCCTGCGCGACAACCACGCAGGGTGGGCCCTGCTTCGCGCCCAGAACGCACCCCTGGCCCTAGCCTTTTTCATGGCAGCTTTCACCGGACCCAACCAGCGCAACCTGGGCCGGCAGCAGCTCATCGACGTGCTGGATGACGTCCTCTTTGGACTGCGTGACAGCGAGGGCGAAAACCGGTTTCCGCGCAGCGCCGGCGAGTACTTGGATGACTGGGCAGGCGATGAACGCCAGTGGCTGCGGAAGTACTACCCGGTCGGCGAGGACGAGCCCCACTACGACCTGACGCCGGCCACTGAAGACGTGGTCCGCTGGGTGGAGAACCTGCGCGGCCGGGACTTCGTGGCCACCCAGTCGCGGCTTACCAGCATTTTCGCCGTGTTGAAGCAGCTGGTGCAGCAATCCGAAACGGACCCCGAGGTCCGGCTCGCCGAGCTGCAGCGGCAGCGGGACGGGATCGACGCCGAGATGCAGCGGATCAGGGACGGCCACCTCCGCGTCATGACGGCGCCTGAGGCCCTCGACCACCTGCAGCAGCTCACCTCACTGGCGAAGGACCTGCTGTCCGATTTCCGCGAGGTTGAGCAGAACTTCCGCAAACTCGACCGCCAGGTCCGTGAACAGATCGCCACCTGGGACGGCACGCAGGGCGAACTGCTCGCTTCCATCTTCGCCAACCAGCAGGACATCAGCAGCTCGCTGCAAGGACGCACGTTCCAGGGTTTCTGGGATTACCTGATGTCCCCGCAGCTGCGCACCGAGCTGCAGGACCTGCTGCAGCGGGCCAGCCGGATCGAGGCCCTGGCAACCTCCGACAGCCTGCAGGCGGTAGCCACCCTGCACCAGGACTGGCTGCCGGCCGTCGAACAGACCCAGGCCACCGTCCGACAGCTGTCCCAGCAGATGCGCCGGCTCCTGGACGACAAGGTGTTCCTTGAGAACAAGCGCATCATGCAGCTGATCCGCAGCATCGAATCCGGTGCGCTGGGCACCCGGGAAGCGCCGCCGCCGGGCGTTTTCATGGCCATTGATGCGCAGTCGGTGGACGTGGCGCTGCCGTTCGAGCGGCCGCTCTACGAGCCCAGCCGGAAGGTGCTGGTCGAGGACGCGGTCGAAACCGCAGACGACACAGGCGTGGACGCGGGCGCACTGTTCAACCAGTTTCACGTGGACAAGGAACGCCTGCAGGCCAACATCGACGCCGTCCTGGCCGAAGCGGAGCAAGCCACCCTGGCCGAGATCACCGAGACGTACCCGCTCACGCAGGGCCTGGCCGAAGTGGTGGCCTACTACCAGCTGGCCACCGAATCGGACTGGGCCAGCATCAATCCGGAGGCATCCCAGCACCTTGCCTGGGAACTGCCGGACGGCACCATCCGCGAGGCCACCATCGAACAAATCATCTTCGGAAGGCCGGCATGAACCCCGCCACCTATGAGACGGAAACCAGCACACCGGAGGAACTGCCCGGCGTCGTCACCCGGCTGTTCAAAGGCGTGCTCTACGCCGAAACCGATGAAAAGGTGTGGCAGTCGCTGCTGGGCCTGACCTCCCAGGTCCGGGACTACGTGGCCGTGCTCGGCCTGGACCTGATCCTGGACGAATCCGAGGGCTACGCTTTCCTGCGTTCCCGGGAAGACCCGGACGGCACGCTTCCGCGGTTGATCGCCCGCCGTACGCTGACGTTCAACGTGAGCCTGCTGTTGGCCCTTCTGCGCGGCCGGATGTTGGAGTTCGACACCAACAGCAGCGAACTGCGGCTCATCATGACAGCACAGGACATTGCGGACATGGTCTCGGTGTTCCTTCCCGAGTCGAGCAATGAGGCCAAGGTCCTCGACCGGCTGGGTGCGGACATCAAGAAGGTGGTGGAACTGGGCTTCCTCCGGAAGCTCAAGGGGCAGGCGGACACCTACGAGGTGGCACGGATCCTGAAGGCCTACGTGGACGCACAGTGGCTGGAGGAATTCGACGCGCGGCTGGCGGACTACCGCGGCACGCTCTCGGGAACAGGGCCCGCCGGAGCCCATGAGATTGGGGAGGACAAGTGACCGCACAGCTTGGCAGCGACCTGCAGGAGAGCCTGTTCAGCCTCGACGAAACAGCGGACGACGCCGGCACTCCCCCGGGCTTCCGGCTGCACCGGCTCGAGCTGCTCAACTGGGGCACGTTCCACCAGGGCGTCCGGACGTTCCGGCTGGACGGGGCGAACAGCCTGCTGACCGGAGACATCGGCTCCGGCAAGTCCACCGTGGTGGATGCGATCACCACGCTGCTGCTGCCGGCGCACAAGATCGAGTACAACAAAGCCGCGGGTGCGCAGAAAAAGGAACGCTCGCTGATGTCCTACGTGCGGGGCTTCCACAAGAGCGCCCGCAGCACCGGCGGCGAATATTCGAAGCCGGTGGCGCTGCGCGGGACCGGCCAGCTGACCGTGGTGCTGGGCGTGTTCCACAACGCGGTGCTGGGGAAGTCTGCCACCTTGGGCATCACGTTGTGGGCCACCCAGGAAGCCGGACAGCCCAACCGGTTCTACTCGCTGGCGGAGGCGGACCAGTCCATCGCCGCCGACTTCAGCAACTTTGGCCAGGACCCCTTGAAGCTGAAGAAGAAGCTCCGGACTGCGGGCGCGTCCGTCCATGACACGTTCGAGCCGTACGCGGCAGCGTTCAAGCGGCAATTCGGGATCAGCGGCAACCAGGCCATGGAGCTCTTCCACCGCACCGTGTCCATGAAACAAGTGGAGAACATCACCTCGTTCGTACGCAGCAACATGCTGGAGGAGGACGACGTCGACACCCGGATCGCCAACCTGATCCACCACTTCGACGACCTGAAAAAGGCGCACCAGGCAGTGCTCCGGGCCAAGGACCAGATCAGCCTGCTCACGCCCATCACCGAGGGCGCCGCGCAGTACGCCACGTTAACGGCCGACGACGAACAGGCCCGCCTGCAGCGAGACCAGCTGCGCCCCTGGTTCACGGGACAGAAGCTCCGGCTGAGCCTGGAGCACCAGGCGGAACTCGAGCGGACCGGCACCCGCCTGGCTGAGGACGCCGCCCGGCTCAAGGGCGAGGTCAGCGGCCTGCGCCGGGACTTGACCGCCATAGAGGAGGACATCCGCACCAATGGCGGCGGCCGGCTGGCGGCCATCGACGCCGAGATTGACCGGTTGCATGCCGAATCCCGCAGCCAGCGGGCCCGGTTCGACAACTACGCCGGCGCCGAGGCCGAACTCGGGCTGCAGGTCCCGGAGGACCGGGTGCTGTTCGACGCCAACCGTGCCCGGCTGGCCGAGGTGGAGCAGGAGCTGGCCTCCCGGTCCACGGACCTGCAGGACCGGCGCACCGAGCTGGTCATGACCCGCACCGTCCTGACCGGCCAGGCCAGCGACCTGGCGGCCGAGCTCACCAGCCTGCAGTCCCGGCGCAACCTGCTGCCCCTCCCCCAGCTGCAGCTCCGCGAACGGCTCTGCGACGGCACCGGAATCCCGTCCTCCGAGCTGCCGTATGCCGGGGAGCTGCTGAAGGTCCGTGACGGGGAGTCCGCCTGGGAAGGTGCCGCGGAACGGACGCTGCACGGGTTCGCCCTCTCGCTCCTTGTCCCGGCGGAGCATTACGCTGCGGTAAGCACGTGGGTGGATTCGAACAACCTGCGCGGGCGGCTGGTGTACCTGCGGATCGGTGAGTCTCCTGCTGCGAAGGCGCCCGAACCCGGCACGCTGGCAGCCAAAATCGCCATCAAGCAGGGCACGCCGTTCCGGGATTTCCTGCAGGATGAGCTCAGCAGCCGGTTCGACTACTTCTGCTGCGACACCCTTGCCGACTTCCGCCGGTACCCCAAGGCGCTGACTGCGAACGGCCAGCTCAAGGGCGGGCGCGGCCGGCACGAGAAGGATGACCGCCGCGATCTCACGGACCGGCGCAACTACGTGCTGGGCTGGGACAATCACGACAAGATAGCCCGCATCCGCGCCGACCACGACGAGGTGCAGGGGCGGCTGCGCGTCACGGCCACCGAGCTGGGCAAGCTGGACACCGCCCTGGGCAACGCCGGCCGGCAGCTGACACAGCTGGGCATCGTCCGTTCCGTCGCCGAGTTCGGTGAGATCGGCTGGCAGCTCACGGCGCGCGGTATCGAGGACCTGAAGGCGGAGAAGCGGGCGCTGGAATCCACCAGCGATGTCCTGCAGCAATTGATGGCCAAGCAGACCGAGGTGACGAAGGCCGTGGACCGGCTGGACGAGAAAAACTCCAAGCTGCAGCAGCGGCTGGGCGCCAACGAAAAGGACGCCCGCGACATCGCCGAGGCCATCGCCGAATGCCGGGCGCTCCTGGCCGAGACGCCGGTGACGGACGACGCCGGGGTGCTGGCCGCCGTCGGACGCCTCACCGAAGAGGCGCTCGGCGACAAGCCGCTCACCTACCGGAACACCGGCACAGTGGAGAGCACTGTGCGTTCCGGGCTGACCGACCGGATCGACGCGCTGACCAAACGGATTGCACGGGCGGCGGAGGGCACCATCCGGCAGATGGCGGAGTTCCGGAACAAGTACCCGAACGAAACCACGGACATTGACGCGTCGCTGGAGGCCGCGGCCGACTACAACCGGCTGCTGGACCAACTGGTGGGCAACGACCTGCCGCGGTTCGAGGCTCGGTTCAAGGAATCGCTGAACCAGAACACCATCCACGAGGTGGTGGCGTTCAACGCGTTCCTGGACAGCCGGCGCCAGGACATCGTCACCAGGATCGGCGAAATCAACACCTCGCTGGCCGGGATCCCTTACAACACGGGCCGGCACATCCAATTGGAGTACCAGAGCACATCGGACCAGGATGTGCGCGAATTCGGCAGCGACCTGCGGGCGTGCTCCGAAGGAACCATCGGCGATGAGGACCAGTACTCGGAGCAGAAGTACCTGCAGGTGGAGCGGCTGATCGAGCGGTTCCGGGGCCGGGACGGGCTCACCGAGCTGGACAGGCGCTGGACGGCCAAGGTCACGGATGTGCGAAATTGGTTCACGTTCTCTGCCTCCGAGAAGTGGACGGAAACCGGAGAGGAGTACGAGCACTTCACCGATTCCGGCGGCAAGTCCGGCGGCCAGAAGGAGAAGTTGGCGTACACCATCCTCGCCGCGGCGTTGGCGTTCCAGTTCAGTCTCGGCTCCGGGAAGGGGGCCGGCCGCAATGCCGGGAGCGGGCGGAGCTTCCGGTTCGTGGTGATCGATGAGGCATTCGGCAGGGGCTCGGACGAGTCTGCACGGTACGGGCTGGAGCTGTTCCAGCGGATGAAGCTCCAGCTGCTGATCGTCACCCCGCTGCAGAAGATCCACGTGATCGAACCGTTCGTCTCGCACGTGGGCTTCGTGGCCAACACCAACGGCGACGACTCGCAACTTCGTAACATGACCATCCAGGAGTACCGCGACGAAAAGGAGCGGCGTGGCTCCTGATTGGACTTCCGCCGCGGACCTGCGGGCGCAGTCGCTGAAGGCCTGGAACAGCGGGGCTTTGTTGAGGGAACTACTGGAGCCCTCCGGTATCTATCCGCGGCGGCGACCTTTGAAACGTCCGACGGCGGCGCAGCTGTTGAGCGATTACGCGGCGGTTCGTGAGTGGGCGGCGGAGCTTTCTGCCGCGGCCGGGGCTTTCTCGCTGGAGACAGTGGAGGCAGGAAGGCGCACGGTTGGCTCCAACCGGATTCCGGCCGCGGCTGTGTTCGCCACGGTGCACGATGAGATCGCGTTCATTGGGAAGGCCCGGGAAGCGGCACGGTTTCAATCATTGGCGGCAGATCTTGGTGCGTTGGATTCCCGGTTTTCGGGCTGGGCAGCGCGGCGGCCTCTGAAGCTCCTGGAGCTGGGTGCGGATGCGGTGACTGCCGGGCGGGTGGCATTGTGGCTGCGGGAGAATCCTGCCCCGGGAATCTATGTCCGTCAGCTGGGGTTGCCTGGGGTGCACACGAAGTTCGTCGAGCGGAACCGCCAGGTCATCGACCAGCTGCTGTCCGCCGTCGGACGCGTTCCTGAAAGCGATACGGCGGACGGTGGGGACGACGCGTCGGTGTATGTCGCTGAGGACGTGGCCCTCGACGACGGGTCTGGGCGGACGCCGGCGGCAAGGTTCGCAAGGCGGCACGGGTTCCTGCATCCGCCGGAGCTGGTCCGGTTCCGCGTTCTGGATCCCGAGCTTGAGCTGCTGGGCGGAGCACGGGACATCACGGTGACAGCCGAGGCATTCAGTTCCCTGCGCCTGCCGGTGCACACACTGATCGCCACCGAGAACCAGGTGAACTTCCTGGCGCTGCCCGACCAGCCGGGAACATTAGCGCTATATGGCGGCGGCTACGGATTCTCGTCACTGCGGGACGCCGCCTGGCTGCGACGTTGCAAGGTCCAGTATTGGGGAGACATCGATACCCATGGCTTCCGGATCCTGGACCAGTTGCGGGCGATTCATCCGCATGTTGAGAGCGTGTTGATGGATGAGGCTACGCTCCTTGCGCACCAGGACGCGTGGGGCAGCGAGCCTACTCCTTCACGTGCTGTTCTAACGCGGCTGGAGCCAGCGGAGACGGCGCTCTATGAAGCACTGCGTGACGACACCTTTGGATCGAGCGTCCGCCTCGAGCAGGAGCTCATCAGCTGGGATTGGGCGGTCGAACGCATCAGCTGTAACAGGTGACGCTTTTCAATGATGGGTTGCGGTCAGCGCGCCAAGCCCAGAAAGACGGCGAGCGACTGCTCGACAGCAACCATGGTTTCGGAATCGATCCGGCCGATCCGCTGCCCCACATTGGATCGGCGTACGGTCGTAAGCTTGTCCACCATAATTTGGCTGGCCCGGTCCAGGCCGTTCAGCTTGCCGGGTTCTAAAGTCAATCTCAGGAGCGGCGCGTCCGTGAGGTGCGACGTTAGCGGGAGAAGTGTGACCGATTCTGATTCCTCGAAGAGGTCGTCTTGGATGATGAGCGCGGGGCGGGGCTTTTGGGCGTAGGTTCCGCCCGATACCGCCCACAGCTCTCCGCGGTTCACTCCGGCCAGTCTTCCGCGATCTGTTCGATGAAATCCTGATCGTCCGATGCACGATCGGATGCGGCGACCGCGCGCGCCTGGCGTGCTGCCTCACGCTTGAATTCGTCGGTACGCGCATCCGGAACCCACATCTGGATTTGCCGGAAGCCCCGCTCACGCATGGCCATCCTGTGCCTCGCCACGCGATCCCTAACGCTCATAGCATGAACGTTACATGTAACGCATCCGATTGTCATCGCCTCATGGCGGCCGCAGGACGTGATAGCGCGTCCCCCGAAAAAGGGCAGGAGGTGATGACGCGTCCCCCCAAAAGGGGCAGGAGGTGATGACGCGTCCCCCCAAGAAGGACAGGACGTGATAGCGCGTCCCCCGAAAAAGGGGCAGGAGGTGATGACGCGTCCCAGGGAAAGCAGCGTGAAGTGATGGGGGGGTTTGGGGAAAAGCTGCCAGACATGAGCGGGCGTCGCGGGAAAATGGGCAGGAGGTGATGACGCGTTGCTGGCGTCAGAGGGAGGCGCCGCCGCAGATCACGTAGTTCTGGCCGGTGATGGACTTGCCGTGCGGGCCCAGGAGGAATGCGGCCAGGGCGGCCACGTCCTCCGGGTCCACGAGGGCGCCCAGGGCCGGCAGCTTCACCGGGGTGGCGGCGCGGCCGGGGTCGTTCAGCATCGGGGTGTCGGTCGGCCCCGGGGAGAGGACGTTCACGGTGATCCCCCGGGGTGCGAGCTCCTGCGCCCACGTCCGGCCCAGCCCCATCAGCGCAGCCTTCGTCGCGGCGTAGTGGCTCTTACCCGGCATCCCCGTGGAGGTGCGGCTGCCCAGCAGGACGATCCGGCCGCCGTCGGGCATGGTGGGCACCAGCGCATTGGCCAGGACCGACGCCGCAGCGACGTGGACGGTGAACATCCCCGCCAGCGCCTCCGGGTCAAGGGAGCCCAGGTGGGCTGTCCGCTGGAACCCGGCGGCGTGCACGAAAGCATCCGCCGGCTCCAGGGAAGAGACCAGCGCAGCCAGCGACTCCGGCTCCGAGAGATCGGCCTGCAGCCACTCGAACTTCCCCTCCAAGGCGGACTCGGTCCGGCTCAGCCCGGTCACCCTCCACCCGTCGGACAGCAGCCGGGACGCGATCGCCTTGCCGATCCCGGAACTCGTCCCGGTCACCACCGCATGCTTGGAAAGACTCATGAATCCCCGCCCGGCGTGGTGCTGCCCTCGTAGGCCCACTGCGGGTCAACCCGGACGAACTTGATGGCCTGCCGGAAGTACGTGTACGCGATGTTCAGCGCACCGTCCGGGCCCTGGTGGATGGACGGGTAGGAGTATTCGCGGTTGAGCCCGTCGCGGGAGTTGTTGGACAGGCAGTATCCGTCCCCTACGTCGAGGTTCCGGCGGATGGGCCAGGTGCGGCCTGAGTCCTCGGAGATGGCCAGGGTCATCGGCGAGCGCGGGGTCCCCCAGAAGGCGCGCTTTACGCCGTCGTCGGAGGAGAAAGCCGCGGCGTCCGGTTCGGCGACGCCCTGCTCCTCGGCCAGGCCGTCGTCGTCAATCTCGTCATAAAGGGACAGGCGGCGCTCGGTGCCCTCCCCCGCCCGGCTGTGGTTGTAGACCAGCGCCAGGCGGCCGTCGGCGAGCGCAGTGAACTGGATGGAGGAGTTGTTGTTGGGCAGCTCGGTGGGGACGGGCTCGCTCCAGGTGGAGCCGTCGTCGGTGGAGCGGGATTCGTAGATCGAGTCGGCCCAGCGGCTTCGGAACAGGGCCAGCAGCGAGCCGTCGGCCACGGGCTGGATGTTCATGTGGACGCAGCCCAGGCTGCCCGGCAGGACGTGTTCGCTCCAGGTGGCGCCGGCGTCGTCGGAGATCATCACGGCGCTGTCGTCGCTGTTGCCCACCCACTTCTCCCCCGGCGTGGTGATGCAGCGGAAGATCGGGATAATCAGGCGGCCGGACTGCAGCACCACCGGCAGCTGGCGGACGAACACGCCACCGGTCTCGTTGGCCGGGAACAGGGTCTCAACCGGCCCCCAGGTGCGGCCGCTGTCCAGGGAAATACGACGGCGGACCTCGGCGGTGTCCTGGTTGCCCGCCTTCTGCGCGGTGTACAGCAGCCACAGGGCGCCGTCAGTGTTGGTGAACAGGATGGGGTTCTGCTCGGACCGGGTGGAGTCATCCGAGAGCTGCTCCGGTACGGACCACTGGGTGCTGCCCGGTTCCAGGGTGGAGAACCAGATGGAGATGTCCGGCACGCCTTCCTGGGTGCCGCCGAACCAGACGCAGCCCAGCCGGCCGTCCGGCAGGGTGAGCAGGTTGGCGGCGTGGCTCTGCACGGTGGGCGCGGGCAGGTAGGCAAAGTCGGCGCCGTCGGCCGTTTTGACAACGCCGTCCGGGGTGATGGTGCTGTAGCTGTCCGTGGTGGTGGTCATGATTACTGGTCTTCCTTGGACGTAGCGGCGTCGAGGTGGGACTTGGCGATTTGTTCCAGGTGCGTCAGGTCCGAGGCGATGGTGGTAAACGTGTAGCCCTGCTTGAGGCGCTGGTTGGCCACGGTCCCTGCGGGCGTGTGGATGCCGGCGGCGATGCCCGCGGAGGCTGCAGCCTCGGCGACGGTGTCCAGCGCTGCGTTGAATTCGGCGTCGACGGCGGGATCCCCGGGGAAGGCCCCGCCCACGGCGATGCAGAGGTCGGACGGGCCCACGTAGATGCCGTCCAGGCCCGGGGTGGCGCAGATTTCCTTGACGTTGGCCAGGCCCTCGGGCGTTTCGATCATGGCGAAGACCAGGGTGGTGGCGTTGGCCTCGGCGGGCACGGGCCCCACGCGCAGCGCCGAGCGCATGGGGCCGTAGGAGCGGCCGCCCAGCGGCGGATACTTGGCTGCCGCAACGGCCGCGGCAGCATCGGCGGCGTTGTTGATCAGCGGGACGATGACGCCCACGGCCCCGGCGTCGAGCGCCTTGCCGATCGCGGTGAAGTCGTTGGCCTCCACCCGGACCATGCCGATGGCGGTGTGCCCGGCGTCGATCGCCATCAGCCCGTTAAGCACGCCCGAGTAGCCGAGCAGGCCGTGCTGCGCGTCCAGGGCGACGTAGTCGTAGCCGAGGCGGCCGATGCGTTCGGTGGCCACGGGCGCGTCCAGCACCGCCCAGTAGCCCACCGCCTGCTCACGGGCGCGGATCTTGCGGGCGAATTCGAGGGCCAGGTCGGAGGTCATCAGAGTCCTTTGTCAGAAAGCGGGTGAGGGAAAAGTCAGCGGTTGTAGGCGGGCATCGGGCCGCGCAGCGAAGTGCCCACGGCGTCGCAGGCTTCGACGACGTCGGCCGGCAGGGGTCCGTTGGCGACGGCGGCGATGTTGGCGCGCAGCTGTTCCACCTTGGACCCGCCCAGCAGCATCGACCCGACCCCGGGACGGTAGGCGAGCCAGCGCAGGGACAGTTCGGCCAGCGACACACCAAAGTCGGAGGCGATGCGGGACAGCTCGCCGATCGCGTCGAACAGCTGTTTGTCCCAGTACCGCTGCGTGTACATGGCGGCGAGCTTGGAGTCGCCGTAGCGTCCCTCGGTGGGCTTGGCCTCGAAGCTGTGCTTGCCGGTGAGCAGGCCGCCGCCCAGCGGGTTGTAGACCATGGTGTGCACGTTGTGGGTGGCGGCGAACTCGAGGTATTCCTCCTCCAGCCGGCGGGCCACCAGGTTGTAGAGCTGCTGCGCGACGACGGGCCGCGGCGCCCCCACTTCACGCGCCGTGTGGATCACGTCGGCGATCTGCCAGGCGGCGAAGTTGGACACGCCCAGCGCCCCGATCTTCCCCTCTGCCACCAGCTCGGCCACCGTGGACAAAGTCTCCGAAAGCGGCGTGGCCCGGTCCGGCTGGTGCAGGTAGAACAGGTCGATGCTGTCCACGCCCAGCCGGCGCAGGCTGCCCTCGACGCTGGCACGCAGCCCCTCTGGTGACAAAGGCGAATGCGTGCCGTGGTCCGCATGCGGCATGCCGGCTTTGGAAGCCAGGATGACGCCGTCGCGCTTTCCCTTCAAAAGCCGGGCCAGCATCTCCTCGGTGACCCCGCCGACGTAGGCGTTGGCGGTGTCGATGGTGGTGATGCCGGCGGCGAGCGCCTCCTCCACCATCCGGCCTGCAGTGGCTTCATCGGCGGTGTCGCCGAAGGTCATGGTTCCCAGGACCAGCCGGGAGATGGGAAGTTTCAGGCCGTCCACCTGGGTGCCGTCGGGCTGCGTGCTCATGCGTTGATTCCTTGTGGTTGCGTTCGTGAAAGAGTTAAGAGTTTGCGAGGGCCAGGGACCGGACCACGTGCCGCGGTTTCAGGCCGGTCATGGTGGAGGGGTCCAGCGCCGCGCGGCGGAGCTTGCGGGTGTAGTCCTCCTTCGGTGCGGTCAGGACGGACTCGGTGGTGCCGAGTTCCACCAGCTTGCCGCGCTGCATCACCATGACGGTATCGCTGATTTCCTGCACCACGCCCAGGTTGTGCGAGATGAACACGTAGGTGATGCCGGTTTCGTCCTGGATGGACTTCAGCAGCCGCAGCACCTGGGCCTGCACGGAGACGTCCAGGGCGCTGGTGGCCTCGTCGCAGACCAGCAGCTCGGGCTTGGACGCAAGCGCCCGGGCAATCCCGATGCGCTGCCGCTGGCCGCCGGAGAACTCGGAGGGCCGCTTCTCCAGGGACCGGACAGGCAGGCCCACCTGGTCAATCAGCTTGGCCGCCGCCGCATGCCGCTCGGCCTTGGACCGGATGCCCTGCAGCGTCAGCGGCTCGGCCACGATCTCCTGCGCGGTCATGTGCGGGTCCAGGGAACCGTACGGGTCCTGGAACACCATCTGGAACTTGGAGCGCAGCGGCCGAAGCTTGGCCTCGCTCATGGCGGCGATGTCGGTCCCGTCCAGGGAGATGCTCCCGCTGGTGGGGGTCACAAGCCGCATGAGCGCTTTGGCCACGGTGGACTTGCCGCAGCCGGATTCGCCCACCACGGCGATGGTCTTGCCTTTGTCCACGGAGAACGAGACGTCGTCCACGGCCCGGAAGGTGCCGCCGGGCACGTGGTAGTCCACCACCAGGTTGTCGACGGCGAGGAACGGCTTGGTCATGGCTTGGCTCCGGTCTCGGTGAGGGCTGGGTCAGTGGTGGCACCGGCAGGGGCGCCGGCGGCGTGCCGGGCGGAAGGAGCAGCGGGGGTTTCGTCCCACTCCCCCAGCACGGGCACGGCGGCCAGCAGGGACTGCGTGTATTCGGTGGCGGGGTGGTCCACGATCTGCTGGACCTCGCCGGATTCCACGAAGGAGCCGTCCTTCATCACGTGGATGCGGTCCGAGATGAGCCGGGCCACGCCCAGGTCGTGGGTGATCATCAGGATGCCGATGCCGCGCTGTTCCTGAAGTTCCAGCAGCAGGTCCAGGATCCCGGCCTGCACGGTGACGTCCAGGGCGGACGTGGGCTCGTCCGCCACCAGCAGCTGCGGCTCGGACGCCAAGGCGATCGCGATCAGCACGCGCTGCAGCATGCCGCCGGAGAGCTGGTGCGGGTACTTCTTCAGCTGCTTCTCCGGCGTCGGAATGTGCACCTGCTCCAGCAGCCGCACGGCCCGGGCCTGCAGCGCGGCCTTGTCCTTCGCGGACGCGGCGCCGGCGATCCGAATGGCCTCGAACAGCTGGCTGCCGATCGAGTGCACCGGGCTCAGCGCCGTCATCGGGTCCTGCGGGATCAGCGCCAGGGTCCTGCCGCGCACCTTGTCGATGGCCTTGGGGTCGGCGGAGATGTCGACGCCGTCAATCACCACGGTGCCAGACAGCACCGCGAGGTCCTCGGGCAGCAGGCGGAGGATGCCCATCGCCGTCGTCGATTTTCCTGAGCCGGACTCGCCGATGATGGTGACCGTCTCGCCGCGGTGGATGCTGAAGCTGACGGCGTCCACGGCGCGGATGATGGCGGTGTCCGTGATGAGCTCCACCTGGAAGTCGCGGACCTCCAGCAGCGGCTGCTCGGTGAACTTCGGCTGCTCTGTGAAAGCATTCATGATCAGGCACCCTTCTTCTTGCGGCGGGGACGGTCGCGCAGGCCGTCGCCCAGCAGGTTGACGCCCACCACCATGAGCACGATCACCAGGCCGGGCAGGGTGACCATCCACCAGGAGGTGGTGATGTAGTCCTGGCCGTCGGAGATGATCCGGCCCCAGGTGGCGAAGGGCCGCTGCGGGCCGGCGCCCAGGAAGGACAGCGCGGATTCGAGCAGCACGGCCTGGGCCAGCAGGAGCAGCACCACCAGGGTCGCCTGCTTGATGACGTTGGGGATGATGTGCTGGATGAGGATCTGGATGCGGTGCAGGCCCAGGATCCGGGCGGCGGAGACGTACGGCTTTTCGCGTTCCACCAGCACCATGGAGCGGGTAAGGCGGGCGACTTCCGGCCACTGGGCGATGGCGATCACGAACGTGATCACGGGGATGGACGGGCCGAACAGGGCCACCACCAGCAGCAGCATCATCAGCAGCGGCAGGGACATCTGCGCTTCGAGGAGGCGGGAGACGATGGTGTCCACCCAGCCGCCGAAGTAGCCGGCGGCCGCGCCGAGGATCACGCCGATGGCGCCGGAAACCAGGACCGCCAGGACGCCGATGGTCAGCGAGACCTGGCCGCCGTGCAGCACGCGGGAGAGCAGGTCGCGGCCCAGCTGGTCGGTGCCGAACAGGTGCCCGTCGGTGAGGGGCGGCAGGCGCCGGGCGGCGAGGTCCTGGAAGTTGGCATCCGGCAGCGGGAGCACGTTGGCCAGGATGATCGGGACGATCACCAGCAGGGTGCAGACGGTGCCGACGATGAGCTTCCACTGGGCGGCTTTACGACGGCGGGTCGCACCTGCCCGGGCGAGGTCCGCCTTGGTGACGGCGGAGGGGCTGGGCTGCCGGGCCGGGGCACCGGCAGGGGTGCCGGCCGGGGTTGCGGTGTCGAGGCTCATGCTGTGGCCGCCTTTCCAAGACGAACGCGGGGATCAAGGAGCGGGTAGGCGAGGTCGATGAGAAGCTGCACAGCCACCGCGAGGAGCGCGGTGATGAGGACCGTGGCCTGGATGAGGGGGTAGTCGCGGGTTTCGAGTGCCCGGACAATGAGGGAGCCGACGCCGGGCCAGGCGAACACCACTTCCACCACCACCACGCCGTTGAGCATTGCGGCGAACCGGGTGCCCAGGGCGGTGAAGACGGGGATGGCGGAGTTGCCCATGGCGTAGCGCCAGGTGAGCAGGGAGCTGCGGACGCCGCGGGAGCGGGCCACCATGAGGTAGGGGGCGGCGAAGTTGTTGGTCATTTCGCGCCGGACCATGCGGGAGATCAGGGCGATCTGCAGGATGGCGATGGTGACGGTGGGCAGCACCAGCCCGCCCCAGGTGGCGAACCCGGAGGCCGGGAAGACGGGCACCAGCACGGCGAAGACCGTCAGGAGCATGATGCCGGTCCAGAAGTCGGGCATGGACTGCCCGGCGATGGTGAGCACGTTGACGCCGAATTCGCGTCCGGTGTCCGGGCGGCGGGCCATCCACACACCGAGCGGGATGGCGACGACGGCGGTCAGCAGGATTGCCGACGTCGCCAGGGTCAGGGTGTAGGGCAGCCGTTCGAAGACCACCTGCATGGCGGGGGCCTGGAAGGAGTAGGACTGGCCCAGGTTGCCGGTGAACAGCTGCTGCAGGAAGATCCAATACTGCTCCAGCACCGGCTTGTTGAGGCCGAACTGTTCGCGGACCTTGTCCAGCTGTTCGGTGGTGGCCAGCGGTCCGGCGTAGGAGACGGCGGGGTCGCCCGGGGCCAGGCGGATCAGGATGAAGACGGTGGACACCGTGAGGAACACGGTGAGCAGGCCCTGTCCCAGGCGTTTGAGGATGTAGTTCGTCATGGCTTAGGCCTCCAGCCGGACATCAACGAGGGGGTAGGAGTTGGTGGGTGCCAGGTTGATCCCGGACACCCGGTTCCGGTGGGCGAGGACGGATTTGGGGACGAACGCCCAGGCGCAGGGCCAGGTGTCCCAGACGGCCTGCTGGGCGTCGTTGAGCAGTTCGGTCCTGCGGGCCGGGTCAGCTTCGGCGGAGGCGGCCTGGATCTTGGCGGCGACCTCGGGGATCACGTAGCCCTGGTAGGTGTCGCGGGTAGCTTCCTTTTCGGGGGTGCCGGCGTACATGCCCTGGAGCATGGTGATGGCCAGCCCGGTGGGGCTGGGGTAGCCGTTGGCCAGGAGGTCCCAGTCGCCCTGTTTGCCCTGGCGCCAGGCCATGATGTTGCCGCCGGGTTCGAACTGCTGCAGCTCGGCCTTGACGCCGATCTTGCCGAACATTTCCACGAGGGCTTCCATTACGGAGGTGTCGGAGGCGAATTCGCCGGTTTCCCAGATGATCTTGATGGTGAGGTCCTTGACGCCGAGCTCGGCGAGCATGGCCTTGGCCTTTTCGGGGTCGTACACGTATTCGCCGGTCTTGTGGTAGCCGGTGAGGCTGGACGGGGTGACGCCCTCGGCCTGGGTGACGGAGTCCACCAGGACGTCCTTGACCAGGGATTTCCCGTCGATGGCCATGCTGAGGGCCTGGCGGACGCGGGGGTCGGCGATCGGGTGGCCGGCGGGCTTGCGGAAGTTGAAGAAGATCTGGTTCAGGCGCAGGCTCGAGGATTCCTGGAGCGTGACGCCGGGCAGGCCGGCGAGCTGCTGGCGGGAATCCGGGGTGATGGTGTCGATGACGTCCACCTCGCCGCTGCGCAGGGCGATGACGCGGCTGGATTCCTCGGGGAGGAACCGGACTTCCACGTTGTCGATGTGCGGGGCGGGTCCCCAGTAGTTCTTGTTGCGTTCCAGGCTGTAGGTGCCGGCGCCGCGGTTGAACTTGGTGACCACGTACGGGCCGGTGCCCAGGCCTTCCTGCAGTTCCTCCGGCTTGTTCTGCGCGGCCGGGGTAATCAGGATCATGCTCATCAGGGAGTCCAGGATGGGGACCGGCTTCTTGGTGACCATCTTGAAGGTGCGCTCGTCCACGGGGACAACCTCGGGGAATTCGGGGAAGAAGCCGGCCACGAAGGAGCCCTGCACCTGCTTGTACATCTTCAGGGCGGTGGCGACGTCCTCGATCTTCACGGGGCTGTTGTCCGAGTAGCGGATGCCCTCGCGCAGCTTGACGGTCCATTCGGTGGGGCCGGTCATCTCGAAGCGTTCGGCCAGCACCAGGACGGGCTTGGTTTCCGGGCCGATGGCGGTGAGGCCCTGACGGACGGAGCGCTGCACGGTGACGGCGGCGTCGAACTGGTTGAGCTTGTTGTCCAGGCTGACCAGGGAGCGGTTGAGGGCCAGGGTCAGGGTGCTGGGGCCCGGGAGGCCGGTGGGTCCGGCGCAGCCGGCCAGGCTTCTGGTGCCCAGCAAGAACCCGGCGGCCGCGCCGAACTGCAGCAGGCGGCGGCGGGAAATCTCACTTCCTTGAGGAAGAACGGTCATCGTTGACCTCTCGGTAGGTTGGGGGACGGCTGCTTGCCGGAACTGGCCGCGCCGAATGTTGTGTCCATCACTTTGCCACTCCTGCGCGATTTGCGCAACCCCTCTAGCGTGAAACGCGCAACCGTGTCATGATGATGGGGAGCTTCCCGCATTCAGCGGGTACCAGCCGACTATCGACCGAGAGGAGCAACGTGGCTTCCGTATTTGTGCAGGCCGACGATTTCTCCGGCGCCGCCGAGGTTGGCTACTGCTTTGTAGACCATGGGCTGACCGCGCAGGTCTTGCTGGGCGCGGGTACTTCAGCAACACACGACGGCGGCGCCTCCTTGGGAGGGTTCGCCACCGACGTTGTGGTGGCGGATACGCATTCCCGCGGGCTGGCCGAGCCGGCCGCCGAGGCGCTGGTCAAGGACGCCTTCTCCGGCCGCGAAGCATCGGGGGCCCAGGTGCTGTTTAAGAAGATGGACTCCCTGTGGCGCGGCAACATCCGCAGCGAAATCTCCGCGCTGACCAGCCTCGGTTTCCATGCCGTGGTGGCGGGGGCACTCCCCCAGCTACAGCGTTCCGTGGTGAACGGGCGGCCGCTGGTGGCCGGCATTCCCCTGGCGGACACGGACCTGTGGCAGGCCGAGCTTTCGGCCCCGCCGGCGGACGTTGCGTCGCTGCTGCGCCCGACGGACCCGGCCTCGGTCCCGGTCCTGGATGTGGCTGCGGTCCGGTCCGGCTCGCTGACCAGCAGGCTGGCCGGGCTGCTGAACTCCAACCGGCCGCAGGTCGTGGTCGCAGACGGCGGAACCGTCCAGGACCTGGAGTCCGTGACCGAAGCCTTGCTGGACCTGCACTTCTCCGCCGGCGGCCGCCGCATCGTGCTGGTGGGTACCGGCGGGGCGGCCGATGTCCTCGCCCAACAGTTGGCTCCACAACTTGCGCGAAATGCGCAAAGTGCGGCTGCGGCTGACGCAACCACCCCGGGACCGCAGGAAACCGCACGGCCGGTGCTCGCCGTCGTCGGCTCCGCTTCACAGACCGCGCAGGCGCAGCTGGTCCAACTGGAGGCCAACGGCTTCACGGTGGTACGGCTGGACCCCCAGCACGCCGGTGCCAAGGATGCCTACGCTTCCAAACTGGCCCAGCTTTCAGCCGATTTGAGGGCAAGCGGCCGCGTAGCCATCACACTTGCCCCCTCAAAACTGGGCCCGTCTGACTCGGCGCGCATCGTCCAGGCCCTGTCCTCGTTCGCCGCCGAGGCAGCGAAGGCAAGCGCGGCTGACCTGATCCTCACCGGCGGTGAGACGGCCCGGGAAGTCCTGGACGCCGTCGGCCGCTCCAGCCTGGTGCCGCTCGCGGCGGTGCAACACGGGGCCGTGCTGAGCCGCGCCGATGACGGGACGCTGGTGGGCACCAAGCCCGGCAGCTTCGGCGACGACCTGGCCCTCCTGCAGCTGTATGACGCAATCCGGGAGCTCCGGTCCGCGCCGGCTCCCGCCACCACCCTTCCCCGCACGACTTCCGAACAATCTGGAGCAACAATGACTGAAGAAACCAAGAACCCCCTCCCCTACGTGGCCGTGACCATGGGCGACGGCGCCGGCATCGGCCCGGAGGTGATCGTCCCGGCGGTGCTGGATGCGGGCATCCTGGCCGAGTGCCGGCCCGTGGTGGTGGGTGACGCGGTGCGGCTGCGGCAGGCCGCGGAAATCGTGGGCGTCCAGGCGGACATCGCCGTGATCCAGGACGTGGAGGACGCGGTGTTCACGCCGGGCCGGGTGAACGTGATCGACTTGAACCTGCTGCCGGAGGACCTGCCGTGGGGCCAGCTCTCCCCCGTGGCCGGGCACGCCGCGTACGAGTACATCCGGGTGGCCAGCGAACTGGCGATGGCGGGCAAGGTGCAGGCCATCTGCACGGCGCCGCTGAACAAGGAGGCGCTGCATGCCGCCGGGCACATCTTCCCGGGGCACACCGAGCTGCTGGCGCACCTGACGGGCACGGAGGAAGTGTCCATGATGCTGTCCACGCCCAAGATCCGGGTGATCCACGTGACCACGCATATCGGGCTGATGGATGCGATCCGGAAGATCAACCCGGACCTGGTGGAGCGCACCATCCGCCGCGGCCACGAGGCGCTGGTCCGGGCGGGCATCCCGAACCCGAAGATCGGCGTGTGCGCCATCAATCCGCACGCCGGTGAGAACGGTTTGTTTGGGCAGGGCGAGGAAGCGGAGAAGATCGAGCCGGGCGTGAAGGCGGCGCAGGCGGACGGGATCAACGCGGTGGGCCCGCTGCCGGCGGACACGCTGTTCTTCCTGGCCGGCCGCGGCGATTACGACCTGGTGGTGGCCATGTACCACGACCAGGGGCACGGGCCGGTGAAGGTGCTGGGCATCGAGGCCGGCGTGAACATCACGGTGGGCCTGCCGGTGATCCGCACCTCTGTGGACCACGGCACCGCGTTCGACATCGCCGGGAAGAACATTGCGGATTCCCGGTCCATGGTGGAGGCGCTGCACCAGGCGGCGGAGATGGCCACCCGGCCGTCCGTCGTCGGTGGTTGAGCTTGTCGAAACCCCGGTGGTTGAGCTTGTCGAAACCCATTGGTGATTAGCATGGTTACCACGCCCACGGGAAGGAGACCGGGAATGCTCAGCGCAAACGCGCGGCGCGAGGAGATCTACCACCTTGCCGTGACCAGCGGCCTGGCCTCCGTGGAGGAACTCTCCGCCAAGTTTGAGGTGACGGCCTCCACCATCCGCCGTGACCTGGCGCTGCTGAATTCGCAGGGCCGGCTGGCCCGCACGTACGGCGGGGCGATGGCGCTGGGCGCGCACCCCGAGGCCTCGCTGCGGCAGCGCACCGGCGAGGCGTTCGAGCAGAAGCACGCGATCGCCCGGTGGGCGGCGTCCGTGATCCAGCCCGGCGAGAACATCCTGCTCGACGCCGGTTCCACCGCGGGTGCCCTGGCCCATGAGCTGCGCGGGTTCGGCCCGTTGTCCGTGACGACGCCGGGCATCAACACCCTGCAGGAGCTCGCCGATTCCGAGGGCATCGAGGTGGACTGCCTGGGCGGCCGGCTCCGCGGTGTCTCGCAGAGCTTCGTGGGGCCGCTGGCGGAGGCGGCGCTGGAGCGGATGAGCTTCGACCGGGTGTTCCTGGGCGCCGACGCCGTCACCGCCGAGGACGGCATCTGCGAGGCCGACCACGCCCAGACCCGGCTCAAGGAGCTGATGGCCCGGCGCGGGCGGTCCGTTTACGTCCTGGCGGATTCCTCCAAGCTGGGGCTGCGGCCGTTCCATGCCTGGGCGCGGCTGGCGCTGCCGTGGACCTTGGTGACGGACGACGGCGCCGACCCCGCCCAGGTGCAGAAGTTCCGCGACGCGGGGGTACAGGTTGAGGTGGCCTCCGTTTCCGGGTAAGGCCCGCTGCCAGGACGGGCGTTTTTGACCATCCCTATGCCGGCTATCCCGGGGCGCCGGAAGCCTCCAGGACCTGCTGCAGCCCGGTGACCGGGATGTCGGGAAACTCGGCGCGCCCGGGAGCAACGTCGAAGGCCGCCGTCCCGGATTCTTCCCAGACGCCGGCCCCAGCCACGCGGGAGAGGAACGGCGAAAACGGCCGGGCAGCTACGGAGAGCAGCCGCAAGGCGGCGGGCGGGATCCGTTGAACCGAGCCATGTCCCGCCCCGGCCAGCACGGCCTCCGCCAACTGGTTGCCGGTGAGCGTCTGCGAGCCCCATTCGATGATGCGGTTCCGCAGTGCCGGGTCGCGGAGGGCGCGGAGCACCACGGCGGCCGCATCCTGGACTGAGGTAAAAGTCACCAGGGCGGATCCGGAGCCGAAAACAGGCACTTTGCCCTTCGACGCGAAGGCGGCCGTCAGGTTCTCGAGCCGCTGTTCCAGAAGCGCTCCCATCCGGATGACGGTCCAGTCCATGCCGGATGAGCGGACCGCTTCCTCGGCCGCGGCCTTGCAGCGCAGGTAGTCGATGGGCCCGTCGGGTGCGGCCCCATGCATGGACATCATGATCAGGTGCTGTACTCCGCCGGCTGCCGCGGCACGCACCAGCCGGATGGCGCCGTCTCGGTCCACCTCGCGCGGGCCGGAGTCCTTCAGTCCGAACCCCGAGGCCGCGAACACCACCGCTGTGCAGCCTTCCACCGCGCTCCGGCAGTCCGGTTCGGAGGCGAGGTCGCCGCGGAAAAGTTCGACGCCGTCGCCCGCCGGTGTGGCGAGGGGCTGGGACGTGCCGCGGGCCATGACGCGGACCCGGTGGCCGGCCTGCACCAGCAGCGGAACCACGGCGCGGCCAAGGCGGCCGGTGCCGCCGACGACGAGGATCATGACCGGTCACCTCCCGCTGCACCGTAGGCTGCCTCTCTGACGGCCTGGTTCACGTCGCCGGAATCCTGGTCCACGGGTTCAAGGTAGAACTGGGCGGCTACGATTTTGCCATCGCGGACGGTGAGGATGGACACCCCGGCGGCGCGCTGCACGGACCCGTCCGGCCGGGTGCCCCGGTTGCTCCATTCCATCCAGACTTTGCCGTCCGGACCCGTTGCCGCGTCATGGACGGTGAGGGCGAGGTCCGGCAGGCCGGCGAACAGTGCCGTCCAGTTCGTCCGGACCTGGGCGGACCCGGTGAAGCTGCGGGCCGGGTGCACAGGGGTGGTGTTCCGGTAATCCTCGGCGAACTCGGACACCATGGCCTCAAGGTCATGGCGGTTGGCCGCGGCCAGCATGCGCCGGACCGGGCCTTCGGGGACGCGCTCGATTCCTGAAGCGTCCATGATCTGCTCCTTAGTTTCCGTCGCGGGAGGCGGAGAGGGTTGTACGCCGAATTTGATACAGTTAGCTGTATCAAACTGATACAAGGAGTTTAAGCCCGATGGAACCGGCGGTCAACGGCGCGGAACCCCGCCCCCGCAGCTATAACTCGCGGCGCCGGCAGGAGGCCGCCGATGAGTCCAGGAAGCGGGTGCTCGAGCAGGCGCGGTCGCTGTTCCTGGCCAACGGATACGGCCGGACCACCATCGCCGCCATTGCCCGCGGGGCCGCCGTCTCCAAAGAGCTGGTGTACAAGGCGTTCGGCGGAAAGCCGGGGCTCGTCCGGGCTATTTACGAGCAGAGCCTTGTGGGAGGCGGCGGCACCCCGGCGGAGGAGCGGTCGGACCGTGCGCAGGCCACGGTCACGGACGCGCGCGAGCTCATGGAGCAGTTCGGGCGGTTCATTTCCGAGGTCAGCCCGCTGGGCTCGCCCGTGTACCTCCTCATCCGGGATGCCGCAGCGGGCGGGGACCATGACATGGCCGCCCTCCTGCGCGAGGTGGACGGCGAACGGTATCAACGGATGCTGCACAACGCGCACCAGGTGCTCGGGCGGGGATTTTTGCGGCCCGGCCTGACGGCGGAGGAGGCGGCCGATGTCTTCTTCGTGAGCACCTCTGCCGAACTCTACGAGACGCTCGTCCTCAAACGCGGCTGGAGCGCCGACCGCTTCGGGCACTTTACGGCCCGGACGATGGCCGCCCACCTCCTGCCCGAAGACTGACCCGGCAAGGGGAAAGAACGACGACGGCACTTGTCTCATCCTGTCGTCCTTCTTCCCTGCCGGGAACGGGAGGCGCTGCGCGCAATCGAGCCGGGTGTGAAAGGCGGCGCAGACGCCAACGGAATCACTGCGGCGGCCCGCTGCCGCGGCGCGAGGAGATCTACCTTGGTGGCGGCGGTTTAGCGGTTAGGTCCGCTTGGGTAGGCTACTTCTGCAACGAACGCCCCCGAAGAACAAGGAGACAGGCATGCACGCCGTGCTGGAGTACACCTACGCAGACGACTACCTCGAAAGCCGCGAACAGTACCGCGTAGACCACCTCCGCGCGGGGTGGGAGGCGGTCGAACGCGGCGAGCTTCTGCTGGGCGGCGCTGTTGGAGAAGGCCCGTTCAAAGGCTTGTTGATCTTCACCGGTGAGAACCCGGTGGAGGCCGCCAAAGGTTTCGCAGCCGCGGACCCCTACGTTATCAACGGCGTGGTGACGGAGTGGACCGCCAGCCCCTGGACCACGGTGCTCGGGAGTGAGGCAGCCACACCTGTCCGCCCTTGAGCGGTGCAAACCTCAGCTGATTTTGCGGCGGTAGCTGGCAATCGCGAAAGCGTACCCGAGAACCAGGATGCCGAGGAGCCAGGCCAGGGCTGTCCAGATGTCCCCGCCGACCGGTTGCTGCGTGAACAGTGCCCGGATGGTGTTCACGATGGAGGTGACGGGTTGGTTCCGGGCGAACCAGGCGACCGGGCCGGGCATCGAGTCGGTGGGTACGAAGGCCGAGCTGATGAACGGCAGGAAGATGAGCGGGTAGCTGAATGCGCTGGCGCCGTCGACGGTCTTGGCGGAGAGCCCGGCGATCACGGCGATCCAGGTCAGGGCGAGGGTGAAGAGGATCAGCAGGCCCGCCACCCCGAGCCACGCCGCAACTGATGCTCCGGTACGGAACCCCATGATCAGCGCGACGCCGATGACCACCGCCACCGAGGCGATGTTCGCGGCCAGGGACGTGAACACGTGCGCCCAAAGCACGCTGGGCCTGGCGATCGGCATGGACTGGAAGCGTTCGAAGATGCCGCCCTGCAGATCCAGGAACAACCTGTACGCGGTATAGGCGATGCCGGACGCAATGGTGATGAGCAGGATCCCGGGAAGCATGTAGTTGACGTAGGACTCGTCGGATCCGGTGTTGATTGCGCCGCCGAACACGTAAACGAACAGCAGCATCAGGGCGACCGGGGTGACCGCGGTGGTGATGATGGTGTCGGGGCTGCGGAGGATGTGGCGCAGCGAGCGGACAGTCAATACGCCAGTGTCGCCGAGTGCATGGCTGGTCATCGAAGTTCCTTTCCTGGCCGGGCGTTGCCGCCGGTCCGTTCGCCGGCGAGGGGCTGAGGCTCGGCGCCGGGCTGCCCGGAACCGCCGACCAGGGCCAGGAACACGTCCTCGAGCGAGGGCTGTTTCTCGATGTACTCAACCTTGGCTGGCGGGAGGAGTTGCTTGAGTTCGGCGAGGGTCCCGTTCTGGATGATCGTGCCCTGATGCAGGATCGCGATCCGGTCGGCGAGCTGCTCCGCCTCGTCGAGGTACTGCGTGGTCAGCAGGACAGTCGTGCCGTTGCTGGCGAGTTGCTTGACGGTCTGCCACACCTCGATGCGAGCCTGCGGGTCGAGCCCGGTGGTTGGCTCGTCCAGGAAGATCACCGGAGGGTTGCCGATCAGGCTCATGGCGATGTCGAGCCGGCGGCGCATGCCGCCCGAGTACGTCGACGCCTTGCGATCGCCGGCCTCCGTGAGAGAGAACCGGGCAAGCAAGCCGTCGGCGATGGCTGCCGGGTCTTTCAGGTGGCGGAGTTTCGCGATCAGCACCAGGTTCTCCCGGCCGGTGAGCACTTCATCCACAGCGGCGAACTGGCCGGTAAGGCTGATCGATTCACGCACCTCTGCGGACTTCGTGGTGACGTCGAAACCGTGCACGGCGGCGTTGCCGGCGTCGGGCTTGAGCACTGTGGAAAGGATCCTCACCAGGGTGGTCTTGCCGGCGCCGTTTGAGCCGAGCAGCGCGAAGATGCTCCCTGCGGCAACCTCAAAATCGACCCCTTTGAGGACCTGCACGTCCTTGAACGATTTCTCGATGCCCCGCACCCGGATCGCGGGGTCGGGGGTCTGCCCCGGGACCATGGGTCAGCTCCCGTTCCCGCTGTCGCCGGCGGCTGTATTGATGGCCTGGCGCAGACGCTCGCGCTCCTTGTCGATCCACCGCTTGCCGGAGTACGCCTGCGCGAAAGTCTCCGCGAACTCCACCGGATCGTCGCCGACGATCGCACGTACTGGCGTCCCGTCGATGGCGGCCCGCTCCCACAGGTCGGCCAGGTCCCCGAACATGGTCATGAGCGTGTCCCCGTCGGTGACGCCGCCGTAGTACATGAGGTACCGGTGCATGGCGGCTGCCGCGGTGGCGTAGGGTTCGGGAAGCCCCTCGATGCGGGCCTTGTCCTGCTTGTACTGCTTCTTCTGCTCAAGTGAGCCGGTGAGCGTCTCGATCCATTTTGCAGCCATGATCAGGCTCCTTCTTCCTGCGTCTTGATGGTGTGGTGAAGCTGTTCGATCCGTTCCGCGAGGAAAGTCCAGGTCCTCCAGAACTCGTCGAGGTACTCACGGCCCAGTGCGTTCAGCGAGTACACCTTGCGCGGGGGCCCCTTCTCCGACGGGACCTTCTCGACGTCAACCAGGCCGCGCTGTTCAATCCTGACCAGCAGGGCGTAAATCGTGCCCTCAACGATGTCGGAGAAGCCCTGGTCGCGGAGCCGTGCGGTGATGTCATAGCCGTATGCGGACCGCTCGGCGAGGATCGCCAGGACAACGCCCTCGAGCGTGCCCTTCAGCATCTCCGTCATCTGTTTACCCATGGCAACATCCTTCAGCTAGTCGGTATTACTGACTACCGGTACATAGTAATCACGAGTACCGGTAGCTAGCAATACTAAATAGCACCCCGCGGGAAAATTTTCGGGCTATTCAGCGCTGTTCGCCGACCCGGAACGGAAGGGATTGACACAGCGGCAGAACTGACCGCCTCGCGCAACCAGAGGCGACGGCGTATGGACTGGGCCTTGGCGCACCTACCACAGACTGCTACGCTTGCTACGGAGGTTTCGTCATGACAACTATCCCCCATCGTGAGCTACGGAATCAAAGCAGCAAGATCCTCGAGCGGGTGAAAAACGGCGAGATTATCGACGTCACCAACAACGGTGAGGTCGCCGCGACACTTATCCCGCCTGCGGCTTCTCCCTTCGAGCGACTGCTCATGTCTGGAAGTGTGCGGCAAGCATCGCAAGGACCAATTGATTTCCGGACACTGCGGCGCGTGACGTCCGGTGCAGACACGGCGGACATTCTTGCAGATCTCCGTGGTGGCCGTTGATCATCTACGTTGATACGTCTGCCGCGCTGAAGCTGGTAGTCGAGGAGCCTGAATCAGGATCAACGGCGGAGTACCTCTCGGCAGCGGCGCAGGCAGGCGACCAGCTTGTCGCCTCGATGCTCCTCCACGCTGAGCTTCACTGTGCTGCCAACCGCCGGGGCCTGCCGGCGGAACTGGTCAACGCAGTGTTGAGCGGCATCAACCTCGTGGATCTGATCCGCTCCGACCTTACCTACGCCGCGGCCCTGCCCGGGAAATTGCGGAGCGCCGACGCTATCCACTTGGCAGCAGCGATACGACTTGAGGCAGACAAGCTGGTCGCGTTCGACAAGGAGCTTTTGGGCGCGGCAACCCAGTCAGGTGTTCGGACTGTCACGCCGGGCAGCAATCCGCTTTGAGCGGGTGTTCCTGGGCCGGTTTCCGGGCAGGCCGGGCGGCTCTGCCGGCGGCCGGACCTCTTGTCCGGATGAATGTTAGTGACTAACATTTTGCTATGGGTAAGGCCTCAGCCACCAGGGCGCTCCTCCAGGAGCGCGCCATGGAGCTGTTCGTCCGCCAAGGCTTCGACGGGACCACCGTCGCCCAGATCGCGGACGCGGCCGGCGTCTCCCACATGACGTTCTTCCGGTATTTCCCCACCAAAGAGTCTGTGGTTTTTGACGATCCCTATGACCCCCTGATCGCGGACCTCATCGCCGCCCAGAACCCCTCGCTACCGGCACTGGAGCGTGTCCGGCGGGGCCTGCTGGCCGGGTGGACCGCGGTACCCGAACCCACCGCCGACGCGACGCGGGCAAAGATCAGGCTCATCGCCGGCCACCCCCGGCTCGCGGCTGGTATCTGGGAGAACAACCGAAGGACCGAGGACCTGATTGTCACCTCCTTGGCGGCTACCGGCGTCGACCGCGTTGAAGCGAGGGTGGCCGCCGGAGCCTGCCTGGGCGGGCTGACAGCCGCCCTGCTGGACTGGGCATCGGAGCCGGACGGGCAGGGGCTGCGGGACCGGATCATCATGGCCCTGGACTTCTTGGGCGAAGCAGCCAGGGCGGAACGGCGGCCATGACTGCGGCAGCGGCCATCACGGCCGATCGGGTAACGAAAAGCCTGGGCGCGCTCACCGTCCTGGACGGGGTGTCCCTGGAGGTGGGACCGGCCGAAATCCACGCCCTTGTGGGGCTCAACGGCGCAGGAAAGACCACCCTGATGCGGATCCTGCTGGGCATGCTCGCGCCGGACCGGGGCACGGCGTCCCTGGCCGGGGTCCCGGTTCCCGCCGCGGGGACGCAACTGTGGTCACGGGTGGGACAGATGCTGGAGACACCGTTCGCGTACCCGGAACTGACCGCCCGAGAGAACGTGTACTGCTCGGCCCGGCTGCACGGCATGGGCAAGGTCGCGGCCTCGTCCGCCGCCGTGCGGGCGTTGGCCGGCCTGGGGCTGGAGGAATATGCCGACAGGCGTGCCGGGTCCCTGTCCCTGGGGAACAGGCAGCGGGTGGGCCTCGCCGCTGCCCTGGTCCACGCACCGGACGTCGTTGTCCTGGACGAACCCACCAACGCCCTGGACCCGCGCGGCGTGATCGTGCTGCGCCAACTGCTCCGGGAGGCCTGCCTGGACAGGGGCGCCGCGATCCTGGTGTCCAGCCACCACCTGGATGAGGTAGCCCGGATGGCCGACAGGATCAGCGTGCTGCACCGCGGAAAAATCATCGGCACGCTCCAGCCCGGCACCTCGGACCTGGAACGGGTGTTCTTTGACCTGGTACTGCAGTGGGACATGCACGGACAGGAGCGGTGATGGGTGCCTCCGCCCAGGCGCTGGAGTTCGAGGCCCTGAAATTCCGCCGGGCGCCCGTGGTGCGGACCGTTTCCGCGCTGATCGGCATCGCCCTGCCCGTGCTCGCGGCAGCGTTCATGGTGGCCGCGACCTCCGACGGGTCAAGCCAGATCGGCCTGAAGGCCGCGGCCATGATGACGGGCACGGGCTGGCACGGGTATCTGGCCATGGTGGGCATGCTGCTGTCCGTCGGGGACCTGATGGGCGTCGGCTTCGTGGTGTGCTGGTGCTTCGGGCGCGAGTTCACCGAAAAGACCGAGGCCCGCCTCTTCGCCCTGCCCGTCGGACGCCGGCGGCTTGCCTACGCCAAGTTCACGGTGATCCTCCTCTGGGCCGTGCTGCTGTGCCTGGCCAGCCTCGCGGTGGCCTTTCTTGCCGGCACCATTATCGGCCTGGGGCTTCCCGGCCCCGGCGATCTGATGGTTGCCGCCAAGGCCATGTGTGCCGGGGTTTTGACGGTCCTGCTCGCCCTGCCGCTCGCCTTGGTGGCCAGCATGGCCCGCGGGTACCTGGCCGGCGTCGGCGCCCTGATCCTGCTCGTGGTGGTCACCCAGGTGGTGACGGCGTTCGGATCGGGGGCATGGTTCCCATACGCAGCCCCGGGACTGTGGATGGGCATGGGCGGTGCCGGGGCCGCCGAAACAGTCAACGCGCCGCAGCTATTACTCTGTGTCCCCGTCTCCATCGTCGGCGTCGCCATCACCGGGCACTGGTGGAAGACCATGCAGATCAGCACAGGCTAGGAAGGCCGGCAGCATCAGGAAGGACGACTTCCGGGACGGGCTCATTGACGGCGCCTGGGGCATTGAGGATAACCTGGCACGCTTCCGCCAGCTCGGCTTTGTCCCCTGACAAGTTTGTCCGGCAAGATCGGGGCCTACTCCGCGATGTCCTCCGCCCACAGGCCGGGATTGTCCGCCTGGAATGAGCGCATCATTTCCACGCAGCGCTGGTCATCCAGCACCACCACCTCAACGCCGCGTGACCGCAGAAGCTCCAGCTCGCCGTCGAACGTCCTCGCCTCCCCCACCACCACGCGTGGGATCTTGAACTGGATGATGGTCCCGGCGCACATCGCGCACGGGGCCAGGGTGGTGTAGAGCGTGGTGTCCCGGTAGCTCTTCTGCCGGCCCGCGGAGCGGAGCGCAGACATCTCCCCGTGCGCGATCGGGTCGCCGTTCTGGACCCGCTCGTTGTGCCCGCTCGCGATCACCACGCCGTCCCTGGCAATCGCAGCCCCAATGGGGATGCCGCCTTCGGACAGGCTCTTTTGCGCGGCCTGATAGGCAGCTTCGAAGGCCGAAAGTTCGCTGCTGTCCAGTGCCGGCGCGATGGATGGGGGCTGTTCGTGGGTCATGGCGTCATTGTTGCACGGGCTGGTTACGGGCGGGCGCGCCGTCGTCCTCGTAGTGGGTGGCACGGGCAAGGTCGCGTCCGGCGATGTAGCCGAACGTGAGCGCAGGGCCAAGGTTGATTCCGCCGGCCGGGTAGTGCCCGCCCATGACGGAAGCTTGGTCGTTGCCGGCCACATACAGGCCCTGGATGGGGCGCCCGTGGGTATCCAGGACGCGGGCCCTGGCGTCGGCCGCCAGCCCGGCAAAGGTCCCGAAGGATCCCGGGACGATTTTCACCGCGTAGAACGGCCCCTTCTCCAGGGGACGCAGCGAGGGGTTGGGGGTGTTCCTGGGGTCACCGCCGTATCTGTTGAATTCGGTGGCGCCGCGGTTGAAGTCGGGGTCCACCCCGGCGCGCGCGTTGTCGTTGAAGTCCGCAACAGTCCTGGCCAGGCCCTCCTCATCGATGCCGCAGGCGGCGGCAAGTTCTTCGATCGTGTTGCCCTTCTTCAGGTAACCGGAGCGCAGGTACGGGAACAGCGGCACCGGCAGCGGCTTGGCCATGCCCAGCGGGTACTTGCGCACGAACTCCGCGTCGGCGATCTGCCACGCTTCCGCGGCTTCGCCCTCGGGGGTGGCAGCCAGCAGGCCTTCCACGTAGTCGTAGTAGCCGTTGGCTTCGTTGACGAAGCGCTTGCCGTCGCGCCGCACGCCGATGCTGCCGGGCTTGGCCCGGTCCATGATGTGCGGGAAGGTGCCGGTGCGTCCGTTCCGGTACGGGACCAGCGACACCGGGCACCACGCGGCCGGGGACGCCAGCGCGGTCTCGAAGCGGGCACCCACCTCCTGGGCCATGGTGATGCCGTCCCCCGTGGTTTCCTTGGGCGCCAGGGTCCAGTGCTCCCGGCCGGTGGGGGTCTTGGGGAAAAGAGCTTTGCGGCGGGAAACGTCATTGGGAAAGCCCCCGGCGGCCAGCACGACGCCGCGGGCGGCATTGATCCGGAGTTCGCCGTGCGGGGAGCTTACGACGGCGCCCGTCACCTTCCCGGACTCATCGGTGAGCAGGTGCCGGGCCGGGGTGGAGACGCGGATGTCCACGCCCAGGTCGTCCGCCGACGTGAGCAGCCGGCCGGTAAGCGCGGTGCCGTTGACCAGTTGCATGTTGCGCCGGTGGGTCAGGAGGTCCAGGACGTGGAAGGCGACCCGCCAGCCGGCATGGAAGATCCCCCGGATGTTCCCCTGCGAGGCGGAGAGGAACTTGGTCAGGTCCGGTCCCGCCATGATGCCCATGCCCAGGAATGAGGTTTCGTAGAGCTGGTGGCGCATCCTGGCCCGGAGCGCGGGCTTGATCCGGCGTGCGTTGATGGGTTTTGGACCCACGGAACGGTGCCCGGTTCCGGCTCCCGGGGTGTCCCCGTAAATGTCCTTGATCTTTGCTCCGGGCACGAACTGCAGGCTCGTCTTGTCGTGGAAGAAACCCACCATGTGCGGAACCGCCTCAAGGAACGCGTCCACGCGGTCTTCCTGGTAGTGAGCGCCGAGGCGGTGGCGGAGGTACGTCCGGAACAGCTCGGGGTCTTCATCGACGCCGGCGGCTTTGGCCAGCGGGTTTCCGGGGGTCCAGGCCCAGCCGCCGGACCAGGACGTGGCACCGCCGCAGACGTCGGCTTTTTCGACGACGACGACTTTCAGTCCGTGGTAGGCGGCGGTCACGGCGGCGGACAGGCCGCCTGCTCCGGAACCAATCACCAGGACGTCGCAGTCCAGGCCCGGGAGTTCAGAGGGAGTGTGTGAAGGGGACATCATGCAAAAGCTTTCTTAGTGGAAGTAGGTGTCGGAGTCGAGGCGCGGCGGCGCACCGGTTTCGAGTGCGTCAATGGCGGCCAGCTGCGATGGCGTCAGGGTGAAGTTGAAGACGTGCAGGTTTTCGCGCTGGCGTTCCCGGTGTGCCGACTTGGGGATGGCGACGCGGCCGTGCTGGACATGCCACCGCAGGACGATCTGTGCCGGTGTTTTCCCCAGTTCCCTGGCCGGGCCGCTTACGGCGGCGTGGTTGAGGAAGCTGCCGTTGCGGCCCAGCGGGCTGTAAGCAGCGGTCAGGATCCCCTGCCCGGCATGCCAGGCAAGCTGGGCCGGCTGCCCATGTTCAGGGTCCACCTGGACCTGGTTCACCGGAACCCGCAGCCCCGCTGCCTGCACGTGCTGCAGGTGCGCCGGCTTGAAGTTGGAGACACCCCAGGCGCGGATGCACCCGTCATCCATCAGCTGCTGAAGTCCCTCGCAGGCTTCCACGAACCGTCCCTGGGCCGGGTTGGGCCAGTGGACCAGGAACAGGTCAAGGTAGTCCGTGCCGAGCCGCCGGGTTGCCTCCGCGAATGCCTGGCGGACACCGGTCCGGCTGTGCCACCGGGTGTTGAACTTTGTGGTGAGGAACAGCTGATCGCGGTCAATGCCACTGCGGCGGATTCCTTCACCCACGGCTTCCTCGTTGCCGTAGTTTTCGGCGGTGTCGATGTGCCGGTAGCCGGTGGCGATGGCCTGCGAAACGGCTGCGGACGCATCCTCACCCATAAGCGGCCAGGTCCCCAGAGCGATGAGCGGAATTGTCACGCCCGGAACCAGTTCTGTGGCCGTCCCGTCCTCGGTGGTGCTCATTGCACACCCGTCTTCGTGGGCGCCCCTGATTCCCGCAGCGCATCGGCCTTCGCCAGCACCGCGTCCACGCCGGCCTTGAGCCGCCGCGCCCATCCGAGCTCACCGAGTTCAGCGACGCGCCGGTCCGACGGCGCCTCCGCGCTCACGGGAAGGCCGGCCGGAAGTGCCGCCACCACACCGGCAAGGTCAAACCCGCCCTCGCCGGGGACCTCCCGTTCGGAACGGGATTCGGAGATGAGTGCGTCACGGCTCGCTGGCCGGGCCACCGGGCCGTCACACAGTTGAAGCAACGGCACCAGGGCTGCGTGGGCGCGCAGCGCGTCCCACTGGCCGCCGGCGCCAGCACCCACGAAGCGGTTGAAATGCAGCGTGTCCACCACGATGGTGCAGCCTGCCCGGCCGGCGAGGCCCGCTGCCTGGGCAATGGACGCAACCGGCTGGTACGAGATGGCTTCCAGGGTGGGGGTGATGCCAAAACTGCGGCCGTCCTCAGCCATGGTGGCCAAGGTGTCGAGCAGCCGGCCGCTGTCGGCATCCCCACCTGCGACAGTGAGGGAGCTGGCGCCCAGGGCGTGGCCCGCTTCCATCATCCGCAGCCAGTGGTCCCGCTGGTCGCTGCCGTCCAGCAGCAGGAATTCGATGTCCCGTACGGTGACGCCGGTGTCCTGCATGCGCGCCAGGGTCTCCTTCAGCATCGGCGAGCGCGGCTGCAGGTCGTAGGGCCGTTCGGCGGGTGTGACCGGGCGGACCCGCACGCCGACGAAATCGAACCCGGCCTGGCCGGCGATTCCGACGAGCTCCGGCGGGGCGGTGTCAAGCAGGGAGAGCTGGGCCAGGCCGATGGGCCGGGGCAGGTGGTGCGTCATTGGAGTGCTCCGTCCAGGCTGGGTTTCGTAGTGCCAAGAGAGCCACGGGACAGCAGGGCCGCAATCCGTTGTGCTGCGTCGTAACCGCTCTTGACCGCGTTGGAGGCGATCGCCGGTGCTTGGTCCACGACCGTCCCGGCCAGGGTCACCGGCACTCCGGCCTCGAGGCTCAGTTCGGCATCGCGGACTTCTGCGGCGATGGAGCCGTCAAACGGAACCACGGAGCGCGAGACCAGCAGCGGTCCCGGCGCGTCCAGCCATTCCCCCTCGGGCGGGCAACCCGGGCCGGACACCCGGACCCGGGTTCCGTCGTATTCCTCGATGACGGTGTCCAGCCGGATCCGGACCCGGGGGTTGGCCTGGAGCCGGGGAACGGCGAGGATCTTGGCCCTGCGGCCGGATTCGGGGGCGATGGTTTCCTGCGGTCCGAGCAGCAGGACCGCTGTGCCCCTGTCGGCCAGGGTATCGGCGACGCTCATGGCAACGGAATCAGCGCCCCAGATTGTCACGGCCTCCGGCATGACGGCGCCGTCCGCCGGTTCGGCGAGCACCTCCGGGTGGCCTGCCAGCCAGTCCCGGATGTCCAGGACGTCCGCGCAGTCTGCGCCGGGGAAGCCGGCGTGCGGCCGGAGGCCACCGGTAGCAAGTACGACGGCGTCTGCCGCAGTTTCGCGGACCAGGGCACCCAGGCGGGTGGTATCCACGTGCGATCCCAGCTCGAGGTCGATGCCCAGCCGCGCGTTCTCTGCCGCGGACCATTCGGTGAAGCGGTGGAAGTCCGGGGTGGACTTCATCCGCTCCGCGAAGGCGAACTGGCCGCCCGGCCGCCCCCCGTCGTCGAACACTGTCACCCTCGCCCCTGCTACTGCGAGTTCCCGGGCGGCGGTCAGGCCGGCGGGACCGGCGCCCACCACCGCCACGCGGGTCCCCTCGCGGACGGCCGGCGTCGGGACCGGGACGCGGGAGCGGCCCACCGCAGGGTTGACGGTGCAGGTCACCTGGCCGAGGCCCAGGTTGTCGATGCAGACGTTGCAGGCAATGCAGGGGCGGTAGCGTTTACCGCGGAGGACACCGCCTACAAAGGCCGGGTCGGCGTGGATGGCCCGGGCAAGGCTGACAAAATCGCACGTCCCTGCCGTGAGGACTTCTTCGATGATGGCCGGCGAGTTGAGCCGGCCGGCCATCCCCAGGGGGATGCCGAACTGGCGGTAGGCCTTGGCGTAGCCGGCAAGGATGCCGGGCTTCCACTCCCCCGACTGGACGATCCACTCACCCGCCTCGTAACTGCCGGCCGAGATGTCCAGGAAGTCCAGCTTGTCCAGGTGAGCCTTGGCGATGATGTCCACCTGCTGTTCGGCGGAGATGCCGTCGGCCGGGCCCTCCAGCACGGAAACCCGCATCCCCACGATGGTGTCCGGAACTGCGGCCCGGACCGCGTCGATGACCCTGTTCATGAAGTACTCGGGGGCGCCGAACCGGTCCGTCCGCTGGTTGGAGATCGGTGACATGAACTGGTGGATCAGGTAGCCGTGGGCGCCGTGGAGGTTGATGACGTCGAAGCCCGCCAGCACCGCGCGGCGGGCAGCCCGCGCGTAGGCTTCGACGAGCCCTTCGCACTCGTCGCTGGTGAGCTCGCGCGGGACTTCGCCGCCTGCCACCTCGCACGGTACGGGCGACGGCGCCACGTTCTTGAACCCGGACACGGCGGCCTGGGCGGTCCGGCCGCCATGGTTGAGTTCGACGGCGGCCAGCGCGCCTTCCCGGTGCAGCGCGTCCGTGAGTTTCCGCAGCCCCGGGATCATGGCGTCACTGTGCAGGCCCAGCTGGTGGGTGCGGCCTTTGCCGTCGGCACGGACGTAGGTGGCTTCCGTGGTGACCATGCCCAGCCCGGCTTTGGCCCGGGTCACGAGGTAGTCGATGTATTGCTCGGTGATGCGCCCGTCCGTGGTGCCGTAGTTGCGTTCCATCGGAGCGGAAGCAAGCCGGTTACGGAGGGTCCTGGGGGTGCGGCCGTTGCGCCCCAGTGTCAGGGGGCGGGCGGCGTAGCGCGTGTTCTGTTCCATAGTTCTTCCTCAGCCCCCAACCTGTGCGAGGGATTGTGCGCTTTCGGGCAGCGGTGTGAAGCGGACCGGGCTGCCTGTCCGGGATGATTCGTAGACCGCCAGCAGGATCCGCAGCGCCTTGGTGGCATCGCGGCCGGTGATGGCCGGTTCGCCGCCTTCACGAAGGGCCCGGACAAAGTCGCAGACCTGGGTGGTGTGGTGCGGGATGAGCTGGCCGTTGATCGTGGCCAGGGGGACGTTTGGCTCCGTTCCTTCCGGGTGGGCGGGCTCCGTGCTGACGGTGCCGCCCACTGCCCACAGGTCCACGCGGCCGTCGCTGCCTTCCGGGAATTCGGTCAGCGAGGCGGAGGCACCCGTCTCCCCCGTGATGCGGACCTGCACGCCCAGGCTGGGGGACACCGCCGTCGACGCTTCAAGCGTGGCCATGTCGCCGGAGCTGAAGGTGATGACTGCTGTCGCCGAGTCCTCCACCTCGATGTGGTCGCCGTGTTTGTAGGTGTTGATCCTGCCGAACACCTCGGCAACGTCGCCCATGAACCACTGCAGCAGGTCGATGTAGTGGATGGCCTGCGTCATCAGGACCCCGCCGCCGTCATTCGCCCAGGTCCCGCGCCAGGCGTCCCGGGAGTAGTACTCCGGGTCGCGGTGCAGCATCACGGAGCACTGGCCCAGGATGGGCCGGCCCAGGGTCCCGTCGTCGATGGCGGCGCGGATGCGCTGGGCCGCCGGCCAGAACCGCCGCTGGAACAGGACGCCCAGCTTCACTCCCGCATCCTCGCACGCCTGCACCATGCGCTCCGCCGACGCCAGCTCGACGGCGATCGGCTTCTCGCACAGCACATGCACTCCCGCTGCGGCCGCCTGCAGCACCACCTCCTCATGGGTGGGATGCGGCGTGCAGACGGAGACGATATCCAGATCCAGTGCCAGCAGCGCATCCACGGTGCCGACGGCGTGGGGAATCCCCCACTCCCGTGCCGTCGCCTCCGCACGTTGGGGGTCGATGTCGCAGACACCCACGATTTCGAGGTCCTCGATGGAACGGAATGCAGTCAGGTGGTTGTGGGAAATCGCTCCGCATCCTGCGATTCCAACGCGCAGCGGGCGGGAGGTGGCGGGTGAGGGGGTGGTCATCGGCGAATGCCATCTTTCTGGTCGGAGTGGGGGGCGGACGCTGCCCGGTGGAACGCGGCCAGCATGTGGTCCGGGTCCGCAAGGATGCCCGTAAAAAGTTCGAATGCTGCGGCGGCCTGCCCCACCACCATCCGTCCGCCGTCCAGGACCGCGCACCCCTTCTCCCTGGCGGCCATGACCAGCGCGGTCTCGAGCGGCCGGTAGATGACGTCCGCCACCCAAAGCCCCGGGTGCAGCAGGTCGGGATCCACCGGGATCCCGGGATGGCCGGTCATGCCGATGGGCGTTGTGTTGACCAGGCCGTCGGCGGTGCGGAGGTGTCCGGCGATGGAATCGGTGCGGGCAGCCACCACCTCACTGTGGGGAAAGTGGGGGGCCAGCCGGGCGGCGAGGCCTTCGGCCCTGGCGGGTTCGATGTCCGCAATGACCAGGCGGGCAGCGCCGGCGTTGAGGAGGGCATAGGCCACGGCCGCCCCTGCTCCCCCGGCTCCGACCTGCACGACGGAGTTGATCTGCGCCGAGGGGAGCCCGGCGCGGAAGCCGCCGATGAAGCCGGTGTGGTCGGTATTGTGGCCGACGGCCTTCCCGCCGTGGAAGGTGATGGTGTTGACGGCGCCGAGAATGCGGGCATCGGGCGAGAGCTCGTCCAGCCCTTCCTGCACCAGCTGCTTGCTCGGGTGCGTGACGTTGAGCCCGTCGTATCCGAGTTCTGCTGCGCTCCGGACCAGCTCCGCGGACCGTCCGGCCTGGCCGCCCAGGGCTTCCAGGTCGATGATGCGGTAGGTGTAGGCCAGGCCCAGCCTGTCCGCTTCCGCTTCATGCAGGCCGGGAGTGAGCGAGCCGGCGATGCCCGCGCCGAGCAGCCCCACGACGAACCGGCGGTGGACATCAGGCTTACGCGGCTGGAGCACCTGCGGACCTGCCAGGGTTTGCAGCATCTCAGGCCTGTACCTTGTCTGCTGCCTGGACCTTGTCTGCTGCCGGCGCCGACGGCGCGTGGAGCCGGGAGCCGGCATTCTTCAGCCCCAGCAGCGGTGTTGGAGTCCTGGCTGTCTCGGGTGCCGTCAGCGCAGCGATTGCGGAGACGGCGCAGGCTGCCACGGCGAAGATGGCGACTGGAACCCAGTTTGCCTTGTCGCCGCCGATCAGCAGCTCGGAAATCACCGGGGCGAAGCCGGCCAGGAGCAGGCCGAACATCAGGCTGACGGCCATTCCGGAGTACCGGACCTTCACCGGGAACTGCTCCGGGAAGTAGGCGGGGTAGATGGCGTTGGTTGCTGTGTAGGCAAGGCCGATCAGGACGATTCCGGTGAGGAAGATCAGGGGTACGTTCGCGGCCGTCAGTGCCGCGAAGAACACGAAGATCATGCCCATCTGCAGGACCAGCCCCGAGATGAACACAGGCTTGCGCCCGATGCGGTCGGCAAGGATTCCCGCCACGGGGCCCATGGCCACTGCGGCCAGGTTGGCCACTGCGATCACCGTCAGCATCAAACCCTTTTCCACCCCGACGACGGAGGTTGCGTAGCTGAGGGCGAAGACGTTGATGATGGTGTTGATGATGGTGAAGAGCGACATGGCGGTGACGCGGAGGACAGTTACCCAGTGGTGGCGGAACAGCGTGACCAGCGGTACTTTGACCACTTCATCGTGGGCCTGGACTTCCTGGAACACCGCGGGCTCTTCGAGGAGCCTGCGGAGCACGAAGGCGATGACGGTGACCACCGCGCTGGCAAGGAAGGGGATGCGCCAGCCCCAGGCCAGGAGCTGCTCCTCGGGCATGGAGGCCACAGGGATGAAGACCAGGGTGGAGAGCACGATGCCGAACATGATCCCGCTCATGGTCCAGCTGGTGTAGAAGGCCCGTTTCCTGTCGGGGGCGTGCTCGAGGGTCAGGGAGCTCGAGCCCGGCGATTCGCCGCCGGCGGAGAGCCCCTGGAGAAGCCTCAGCACCACGATGAGGATCGGCGCAGCCATGCCGATCTGGTTGTACGTAGGCAGGCAGCCGATCAGGAAGGTGGAGGTTCCCATCAGCAGCAGGGTGAGCAGGAGGACCTTCTTGCGGCCGAACTTGTCGCCGAGGTGTCCGCAGATCACGGCGCCAAGCGGGCGGGCGACGTACGCTACACCGACCGTGGCGAAGGACAGCAGCATGGCGGACGGGCCGGGTGCGAAGAAGAGCTTTCCGAAGATCAGGGCGGCGGCCGAGCCGAAAATGAAGAAATCGTAGTATTCGAGCGCGCTGCCGACGAATCCGGAAACGGCTGCGATCTTGGCGTTGTTCTTTGGGTGTGCTGGCACCGATGTCGACACTGACATGGTCTTCCCTTCATGGACTGGAACGGTTGTGCAGGCAGTGCGTGCGCTGCAACCGGGTGGCCGCATGGGGCGGCTTCTCCATCCAGTGTGGGTGCCATCACTTAGTTAGTCCACGACTAAATTGATCTAGCACTATGCTGCGATCGATCTATATCCGGTCAGGCTGTGACGGGCGGGAAGACCTCCTCGACGACGTCGAGCACGGCTTTCAGCACGGCCGAGTCATTGTCGGCGGACCAGGCAATCGCGTGGTTCATGTAGTGGTGCGGAGCGTCCAGCGGCACATAGGTTGCGCCGGAAGGAATGATGCTCGAGATTCCGCTGCTCATCAGGGTGACGCCGACCCCGGCGGCCACGAACGTCAGCACCATGTAGGGGTCCGACAGTTCCTGGACGATGCGCGGCCGGAACCCCGCCGCCATGCAGGACGCCAGCAGCACTTCCGTCATGGAGGACGAGCCGTCCGTGGGCGGCGAAATGAAGTCGTCGCCCGAGAGGCTCTGCAACGGTATTGACTTCTCCCGGGCCGACGGATGGTCCAGGGGAAGCACCGCACCGATTTCTTCCCGGGCAACCAGCCGGGCCACAACTGACGGATCCGGGGATTCGGCAACGCCGACGAACGCCAGGTCAAGGGTTCCGTTGGCAACGCTTGCCAGGCCGTCCCTGGTACGCACCCTGCTGGTGAGGTCCAGTTCAATGTCGGGGTGGCGCCGCCGCACTGCGCGCGTGAGCGGCGGCAGGGTCAAATGGTTCACGGCCCCGGAAAATCCGATCAGAATCTTTCCGCGGATACCCTCCACTTCAGCCAGTGCGGCCTCGCGCGCCAGGCGCATGTCCTGGAGCACGCGGTAGGCCCGCGGAAGGAGGGCGTGGCCCGCCGGCGTGAGCGCCACGCTCCTGGTGTTCCGCTCGAACAGGCGGGTGCCCAGGTCGTTTTCGAGCTTCCGAATGGTCTGGCTCAGCGGGGACTGGGAAGTATGGAGGCGGAGCGCGGCGCGGCCGAAGTGGAGTTCCTCGGCAACCGCGACGAAGGCTTCAAGCCACCGGATTTCGGTCATACACGCGCCCCTTGCTGGCAGCCTGCTGTGGCTGGCCACCCGGATCCATGGGAATGCTTTAAGTGCACTGGGATTATAGTAGCGGGGCAACTAGGTTGAATCAGCGCTCAATCGGGCCAGGGCCTCGGCCCACCGGGAGGCACATGGAACTGCGGCAGATTGAGGCATTCCTGGCGGTCGCCGAAGAGCTCCACTTCGGCCGGGCGGCCAGCCGCCTGCGCATGGCACAGTCACCGCTGAGCCAGACCATCAAGAAGCTGGAAAAGAGCCTGGGTGCGGAGCTGTTCGAGCGCAATACCCGGGCCGTTTCGCTGACCACGGCAGGACTGTCGTTCCTGCCCCACGCCCGGAAGATCCTCGAGGAGCTGGACCTCGCCCGGCGGGCCGCAACCGCTGACACGGGGACGGTTTACGGCCGTCTGGCCATCGGGTTCTCAGGCGCGCTCAACCACACCACGTTACCGCCGCTGACCCGCGCCCTGCGCCAGCGCTACCCCGGACTGGACCTCACCCTCAGCGGCGGACTGCTGACGCAGGACGCCCTGGGCCATCTGCACAATGGCTCGATGGATCTGGCGTTCATCGGCCTGCCGGTGGACGCGCCCGCCCTTTCGACTAGGCGCATCGCGGTGGAGCCGCTGGGCGCCACCGTCCCGGTGGACCACCCGCTCGCCGGACGGTCAACAGTGGCTTTGCAGGAACTGGCCGCGGATGGCTTCGTCACCATGCCCGAGGCACAAGGTTCCACGCTTCGGGAAGCCATCTTGTCGGCATGCACGGCCGCCGGGTTCCGCACACGCATCGCGCAGGAAGTGTCGGATCCCTACACGGCCCTCTCCCTGGTGGCCGGCGGCGTGGGGGTAAGCCTCATGCCCCGGTCGGTCGCCGCGATCATGCCCGGCGGCACGGTGTTCATTCCGCTCTCAGGCAATGCGCCGCGGCTGGAATCCGGCATTGCCTGGAATCCAGCCCTCGTCTCCCCTGCCCTCAAGCTGGCGCTGCAAGTGGCGAAAGAAGTCCTTCCCACGCCCTCAGCCTAGAGCCCGGGCGGGGCCCAGGGACTCTTCCCACACGGGGCCCCGACTATGCAATTCCTGCACATAGTCATTGACCGAATAAGTATTGGACTTGTCTCAATCGGGTCAGCACCATGGAATCACCCGGACCGGCCCGACAAGCCGGCACACGTCCCGACTCAATGAAGAGGAACTTTCCATGGCCACTTTCGCCGTCACCTACTCCTACGCGAACGGGACCGCCGCCGCCCGCGACACGCACCGTCCCAGCCACGTGGAGTTCCTCCAAACGCAGTTCGACGGCGGCCGGCTCCTCAAGAGCGGCCCCTTCGGCCCGGAGGAGGCACCTGGCGCGCTGTTGGTCATTGAAGGTGAGTCCAAGGCCGATGTTGAGGCCCTGATGGACCAGGACCCGTTCTTCCGGAACAACATGGTCGAAGAACGCAGCATCCGGCAGTGGAACATCTTCTTCGGCGCGGACGGGAAGTAGGGAAAGATGCTGACCGCACGCACCATCGCCAAGGAAACCATCAGCTACGAGGGAGTGGCCGAACCCTCCCTGGAGGCAGGCCATGCCTTGGTCCGGGTCCACCACGTCGCCCTCTGCGGGACGGACCTGCACATCTGGGAGGACGACTATCCCACCGAGCTGCCCATCGTGCAGGGCCACGAATTCTCCGGCGTCGTCGAGGCCATCGGCGACAACCGCGCCGGCATCAGTGTGGGCGACCGGGTGGCCGTCAGTCCCGTGACGTACTGCGGACAATGCCAGCCGTGCAGGCTGGGCCGGCCCAACGTCTGCCGCAGCATTGGCTGCCTCGGCTGCTATTCCGACGGCGCCCTGGTGGAACTGCTCAGCGTTCCCGCGGAGAAACTGTGCCCTGTTCCTGACGGGCTGCCGCTGGAGATCGCCGCGATGGGGGAACCTGCCTCGATCGCCATGCAGGCCGTGAACCGCGGCCGGGCAACGGCGGGGGAAACTGCGCTGGTGCTGGGCAGCGGACCCATCGGGCTCCTTGCCACCCTGTACCTGGCCGATCTGGGAGTGCAGGTGATTGCCGCCGACACGGAACCGGACCGTTTGGAGCTCGCCACTGCCTTCGGTGCCGCCGACACCCTCCTGGTGGATCCCGCCAGACCTTTCCCGGACGCCGGACAAAGCGCGCGGCTGGATGCCCTGACGGACGGCAACGGCCCCATCCTGGTCATTGAGGCCACAGGCGTGCCGTCCTCGTTCGAAAACGCCATCCGGCTCGTAGCCAGCGCCGGCCGCATTGTCCAGGTGGGCATCTCGCCGCGCGCGGTCACGCTTTCCATGAAAGACATCCCCTTCAAGGAACTCGACATCATGGGCAGCCGCAACAGCCTGAACCTGATTCCCGACGGTTTGGCGCTGCTGGCCCGGCACCCCGGCCAGGCGTGGGCGCTCATGACGCACCGCTTTGGCTTCAGGGAGCTGCCGGAGGCCTTTGCGCTGATGGGCAACCGCACCGAAAAGGTGGGCAAGATCGTCATCGACATGCCCGCTGCGCAGGCTGCCGGAGCGGCTGCCAATGCCCGGGAAGCGGTTACGGCATGAACTCCGTGACCACTCCCGTGGAGAATCTGGCCGGCTCCTACGACGTGGTAGTGGCTGGCAGCGGTGCCGCCGGGCTGGTGGCAGCGGTACGCGCCGCCGACGCCGGCCTCTCCGTCCTTGTGGTCGAGAAGGCCCCGCAACTGGGCGGCACCACGGCAGCCGGCGGCGGCGTGATGTGGGCACCGAACAACCATCTTGCCCGGAGGGCGGGGTTCGCTGACAGCCATGCCGGCGCCGTCGCCTACCTCACCGAGGCGGGCCGGAACGTGCTGACGGATGCGGAAATCGGATGGTACGTCAGCACGGCCCCGCGCGCCGTCGAATATTTGGTCACCAACACCAGGGTGTCCATGACGCCGATCGCCCGGCCGGACTACCACATGGAGTGGGCGGGGGCCACTGATGGTGGCAGGGGCCTGGACAATGATGCGTTCGATCCCGCGGACTATCCCGGCATAGCGGAGCTGATCCGCCCGTCCTCGTATTTTCCGCTGCTGACCATGACCGAACGCGATGAACTGAACGGCCGGGCGGCCGACCCCGCGCTCCTGGCGCGCCGGGCCGCCGCCGGCGTGCGGACCATGGGCGGCGCGCTGGTGGGCCGGCTGCTCGCGAGCGCATTGGACCGCGGCGTGCACATCGCCGTGTCGGCGCCGCTCCAGGACCTGGTCCCGCTGGGCAACGGGCCCGACGGCGGGCGCGGCAACGGCTGGAAGGTGGCCATCGGCGCGGGCCGAGGCAGCAGGACGGTTGAAGCGGCCGCCGTCGTCTTTGCCTCCGGGGGCTTCGAATGGAACCCGCGGCTGCGGAAGGCCTTCCTGCCTTTCCCCGTCACCCCCATCAGCGCACCCTCCAACGAGGGCGACGGGCTGGAACTGGGCCTCAAGGCTGGCGCCGCCGTGGCGGACATGACCGCGGTGTGGGGCGTGCCGGTCATCAGCACCCCTGCGCACCGGTACGACGGCGTCCAGTCCGGACGGATGGGCAACGTGGAAATGACCCTGCCCGGGTCCATCACGGTCAACGCCGCGGGGAAGCGCTTCGTCAACGAGGCCCTGAACTACCATGACGCCTCCCGGTTGTTCGCGTCCATCGACCCGCACTCCCTGGGCCAGCAGAACAACCCAGCCTGGCTCGTCTTCGACTCCACCTACATGGCGAAGTACCCGGTGGCCGGCTCCACTCCCGGGAAACCCGCGGACTGGATGGTGCAGGCGGACACGCTCCGGGACCTGGCGGGAAAGACCGGCATCGATCCGGCCGGGCTGGAACAGACTGTGGCCAGGTTCAACACCGACGCGGCCGCCGGCGTCGATACCGAGTTCCACCGCGGCTCCACCCCGCAGGACCGCTTCCTGGGCGACGCCGGGGTGGCCCCCAACCCCTGCCTGGCGCCGCTCACGGCGGGACCGTTCTTTGCGGTGCCGGTGTCGGCCGGGACCCTGGGCACCTCCGGCGGCCTGGACACCGACCTCAACGGACGCGTCCTGGACCGCCACCGCCAGCCGATCCCCCGGCTTTACGCCGCAGGCAACGTATCGGCGAGCGTGTTCCGCAACAACTACCCCGGCGGCGGCGCCACCCTTGGCTCGGCGATCACCCGGGCCTTCGCCGTCGGCGAGCACCTGGCGCAAACCCTTGCACCGCTCGCGGCCGCTGCCGCGTCCGGTCCCGCCATGAACGGGGAGCTCCGATGACCCTCGGAAATGAAACGGCCCAGCCGTCGCCCGTGTGGCCCGGGCGCTTCCGTGGCCAGGTAATCCTGGTGACCGGGGCCGCAGGAGGCCTGGGATCGGCGGCAAGCGGGCGCCTCCGGGCCGAGGGGGCAACAGTGATTAACACCGACGCACTCGGCACCGGCAACGGAGAGGCACCCGGAACGTCACTCCGCCTGGACGTCACGCAGCGCCCGGAATGGGATGCCGTAGTGGCCGAGGTGCTGGGGCAGCACGGGCGCATCGACGGTGCACTCTTTGCCCACGGCGTGCAGGGGCCTGAAACCGCGGTGCAGGACATGCCGTTTGCGGGCTGGTCGCGGACGTTCGCCATCAACCTGGACGGGTGCTTCCACGGCCTGGCCGCACTGCTCCCCGTCATGCGGGCCCCCGGATATGGCCGCATCGCCGTGCTCGCGTCCATCGCCGCGCGTGAGGGCAACGCCAACATGGCTGCGTATTCGGCCTCCAAGGCAGCGGTGGTGGCACTGGTGAAGACGGCTGCCAAGGAGGCCGCGGCGGACGGGGTGACGGTGAATTCGGTGGCACCGTCGATGTTCCGGACACGCCTCCTGGCGGACCTTTCGCCGGAGCGCAACGCCGAGCTTCTCGCCAGGGTGCCGATGGGCCGGGTGGGCGAACCGGAGGAGTTCGCGTCACTTGCCGCCTGGCTCCTGTCCCCGGAGGCCAGTTACACCACGGGGCAGGTGCTGGACCTCAGCGGCGGGCGGAACACCGCCTAAGGCGCCGGAAGGCGGCCCGGTCCCCGCCCGGCCTGCTAGTCCTCCTCCAACTCGCCCCGGACAAGGCGGCGCGTGACGTCGGTGAGGAGCTCGACGCCCCGCAGCGCGTCGTCGTCGTGCGTGTACTCCGCCTCGTTGTGCGAGATGCCTTCCACGCTCGGCACGAAGAGCATCACGGTGGGAACCACGTCCTTCATGTTGGTCGAATCGTGGCCGGCCACGGTCATCACGTCCGCGTGGGTGTAGCCAAGGCTCTCCGCACTGGCCCTGCCCAGGGCCGCTCCCCGGGGCTGGTAGGACACCACTCCCCAGTTGTGCGTCAGGTCCAGGCGGATCTCCGTGCGGGAGTCCGTCCCGGCGTCGATGATCCTCTTTTCGAGCCGCTCCATGGCGAGGGCCAGCACGGACTCGTCCGGGGAGCGCAGGTCCAGGTTCATCAGCACCTGCCGGGCGATGGTGACCGGCGAGTTCGGCAGGACGTACAGCTCGGAGACGGACGTGTGCAACAGCCCCGGCTCGAACTCCGCCGCCAGCTCACGCGCGGCGGCGATCACCAGCGCCGCCCCGAAGAGCGCGTCACGGCGGTCCTCCATGCGGGTGGCCCCGGTGTGCGACTGCGCTCCGTCCACGGTCACCCGGTACTTGCTGGCGGCCCAGGTGCTGCCCACGATGCCCACCTGAGTCCCGCTCTCCTCCAGGTTCCGGCCCTGCTCGATGTGGATTTCGGCGTACCGGGCAACCTGGGCAAGGACGGGCGCATTGCCGCCCGGCTCAGCGTGTCCTGCGGCAAGGGCCTGCGCCACGGTTGTCCCCGCCGGATCGGTGGTGGCGAGGGCGTCCTCCAGCCGCAGTTTCCCGGTGAAGACGCCGCTCCCCATCATGCTGGGCGCGAAGCGGCTGCCTTCCTCGTTGAACCAGTTCACCACCGCCAGGTTGTAGGTGGGCTGGAGCTTTCCGGCCCGGGCTTCGGCCGCAACGCGGGCTCCGGCGTGCGCCGCGGCGAGCACGCCGTAGGCGCCGTCGTACCGGCCGGCCAGCGGCTGGGAATCCAGGTGCGAGCCCACCAGCACGTAGGGGGCGCCAGGCACCAGTTCCATGGTGCCGAACTGGTTGCCGGCTTCATCCACGGTTTCGGTGTACCCGTGGCGGGCAAGCCATTGGCTGAACCAGGCCCGGGTGGCGTGGTCCTCCGGGGTTCCCGCCTGGCGGTCCACGCCGCCGCCGGGGGTGGCGCCGAAGCCCGACATCGTGGCGAAATCGGCGAGGAACTGCTCGTTGGCGGTGCTCATGGGGTTTCCTTCCCTGTCAGTGCTGCCTCAAGGTCTGCCATGCGGGCCGGCGCTGGCAGGTTTTCGGCGCCGAAACGGATGCGCCCGCCCACCATGGTGGCCAGCACGCGGGTGGCGGAGATGCTGGAGGGGTCGACGGCGGTAGGGTCCTGGTCGAGGAACACCAGGTCCGCCAGGTACCCCGGCGCCAGGCGCCCCTTGATGTGTCCGGTTCCCGTCGCGGCGGCGGACCCCGTGGTGTACGCGGCCAATGCCTCGGCGGCGGTGATCCTTTCGTCCGGCCCGTAGACCTCGCCCGAAGGGGTCAGCCGCTCCACGAAGGACTGCATGACGTCCAGCGGCCTGCCGTTGGAGACGGGACGGTCCGAGCTTCCCGGCAGGGTGACGCCGCGATCCAGCAGGCTCTTGCCGGGGTAGGACCAGGCCGTGCGTTTCGGGCCCAGCAGGCGGGCCATGCCGTCCCCGAATTCGGTGATGAAGTGCGGCTGCGGGACCAGCACGATGCCGGCGGCGGCGATCCGGTCCAGTTGCTCGGGACGGACCACCCCGCCGTGCTCGATCCGGTTGGGCTGTGCATTGAGCCCGTAGTTTTCCTGCGCCTCGGTGATGATGTCGATGGCATGGTCAACGGCGTGGTCGCCGATCGCGTGCATCGCGATCGCCCAGCCGGCCCGGTACGCGCCCAGGGCTGATTCACGCAGCTGCTCCGCGTCCATCTGCAGGTAGCCGTGGTTGTGGGTGCAGCCTACGTAGTCTTCGGTCATGTAGGCCGTGCTGCCCAGGAGGGAGCCGTCGCTGAAGATTTTCACCGGGCCCACACGCAGCCAGTCGTCGCCCAGTCCGGTGCGGATGCCGGCGTCCAGGGTCCTGGACGCGGGGTCATCGGCATGGCCTGGCACATCGTGGAGGGCATCCATGACCAGCATCGGCTGCATCCTGACGCTGAGCAGCCCCTTGTCCCGGGCGTTCAGGTAGGCCGCGAACTCGCGGGGCGAGTAGCCGATCCAGCCCCCGGCGATGCCCGCATCCGTAACGCTGGTGATTCCTTCGGAGAGGTAGTGCGACGTCGCGAGGTCCAGCGCGCGCTCGATAGTTTCCAGCGGATACGGCAGCAGGAGGTCCTGCACCAGCCGCATCGCGTTCTCCTCGAGCAGCCCTGTCGGCCGGCCGTCGTCGCCCACCACCACGGCCCCGCCGTCGATCGGGGCCGTCAGGTCCGCGTGGGCCGCGACGAGATCCAGTGCCACACCGTTGAGCGTGCAGGCATGGCCCGAGGAGTGCTTGATCCACACCGGGCGTCCCCCGGCGGCGGCATCCAGCCTGTCACGATCGGGCTGCTGGCCGCCGAGCAGCAGCGGGCTGTAGCCGGACGCAATGACCCATTCATCGGGAGCCTTTCCGGCTGCGGCCTCGGCGATGATCCCGTACACCTCGTCCAGGCTTGCCGCCGCCCCCGCGTTAGCCTCCATGAGCCCGAGGCCGAACCACACGCTGTGCGCGTGGACGTCGTCGAAGCCGGGGACAATCGTGGTCCCCGCGGCATCGATCGTCAGGGCGGCATGCCTGGCAAGGTCGTCATCGGGGTCGACGTCGAAGATCTTGCCGTCGTGGATGAGCAGGCTGGCCGCCGTAGGGCGGCAGGCATCCTGGGTCAGTATGTGTGCGTTGCGAATCAGGAGATCGAAGGGCATGAATCCTCTTTGATATGGCCCCCAAACCTCACGGCGGAGGTGCGGTCAGCGGCCTGGAAGCGGGTCTGCGCTCCATTCAACTCTGTAGCATTGCTGCCTTCAAGAGACATCCAACGCCGTCTTGGGGACAGAACTTAGGCGTTTGCATAATATGGATGCATGACAGCACACGACGGCGTGACCGCCCGTCCCGCCAAGACCACACCCCGCGAGTTCCGTCCGGGCCGGCCCATGGAACCCGAGTGGACAGAGCTGCTGGAAAGCCTGTGGAAAGAACGCTCCCTGCTCGTCAGCGACTTCCTGGAGCGCTTCTCAGCCATTTCCTACGGTGAAGCCCTCGTTCCCGAAGATGACGTGTATAGGACCGCCGCGGACACCATGGACATGTTCCTGTACCAGATGGCCGGGCTGGAGCTTCCCCCGAACCTTCAGACCCTTCCGCGCGAGGTGGCCGCCCGCCGGGCACGCCAGGGCGTCCCCTTGGACGCGTTCCTGGAAGCAATCCGCAATGACTTCCGCGTTCTTTGGAAGGGCCTCGAACGGGTCGCTCGGGACAAAGGAATCAGCGTGCTGGTGGCCAACATGGACCGCGTGCTCGACGCCGTTGAAGGCTATGTGAGCAGCATCCAGCAGGCCTATGCGGAGGAAGAGGCCCGGCTGACGCGCAACAAGCAGCTGTATCGCCAGCGCCTGCTGTCCCGGCTGTTCAACGCGGAACTGGGCAGCGCGGCCGAAGCCCAGGACCTCGCCGAGGCCCTCGGGGTGCAGGCAAACGGCACTTTTGAGGTGCTGGCAGTCACCTCGGACGCCGTAACCCAGGCCCAGCGGCAGTTCGAGCAGGACCACAGCGTTTATCTGTACGAGAACACCGGGGCCCTGTACCTGTTCCGCCAGCAGCGGCAGGGACGGACCTGGCAGCATGAAGGGCCGGGGTTCCCCGCCGGATACATGGCCGGCGTCACCGGCCTGGCCGCCGTCCCGGCCGCCGCCTCGTCCGCACTGGTGTTGGCGCAGCAGAGGCGCCAGGGCACCGGGCTGGCGACCATGGAGGATGCCTGGATGGGGATTGCCGGACGGCTCCTTGAGCAGAAGTTTCCCGGCTTCTCCGCTTCAGTGAAGGATGCCCTGGACAGGTGCACCCCCCTTGAACGCCAGCGCCTGCTGCAGGTGGCACGCAGCTACGCGCGGACCGGCTCCATCAAGGAAACGTCCGAGGAGCTCTTCTGCCACCGGAACACCGTGGTCAACCGCCTGCACAGCCTGCACCAGGTCATCGGCCTTGACCTCACGGTGCCGGCCGAGGCCGCGCGGGCCCTCGTGGCCCTCAGCCGCTACAGCGAGTTCACGGACTAACTTTGTGAAGATGCCCATTTAACGAGCGAAAAGTGGGTGGATATTGTCATTGTTCAGGGCTTTCTCACTGATCTACTCTCGAATAACCACCGCTGCAGCGCAGGCATGGCCTTTTGACCGCCGCGGGATCCGGGATGCAACACTCAACCCGCTCGAAAGGGCTCAAACAGTGACGACCTCAAATTCACTTTCCGCCGCCGCAGGTGCTCCACCGGTGATCTCCGGCAAGGACGCCGGAAAGATCGCCCGTGCCGCCTTCGTCGGGACGGCACTGGAGTGGTACGACTACTACCTCTTCGGCACGGCCGCTGCGCTTGTCTTCAACAGGCTCTTCTTCACCAACATGGACCCCACCGCCGCGCTGCTGGCCTCCTTTGCCACGTTCGGCGTCGGCTTCGCCGCCCGCCCGATCGGCGCCATCATCTTCGGCTTCGTCGGCGACCGTTACGGACGCCGCCCGGCGCTGCTGATGACCATCGTCATGATCGGCGCGGCCACCGCCCTCATCGGCCTGCTGCCCGATTTCGGCACCATCGGCCTGGCGGCGCCCACCATGCTCGCGGTTCTGCGGCTGGTGCAGGGCCTGGCCGTCGGCGGCGAGTGGGGCGGCGCTGTGACCATGGCCGTCGAGCACGCACCCGTCGAGAAGCGCGGCCGGTACGCGGCGCTGGTACAGGTGGGCTCGCCGGTGGCCACGCTGCTGGCCTCCGGCGCCTTCTCCCTGGTGCTGCTGTTCCCGTCCGAAGCCTTTGATGCCTGGGGCTGGCGTATCCCGTTCCTGGTAGCCTTCCCGATGCTCGGCATCGCGCTCTGGATCCGCCTCAAGGTGGAGGAATCCCCCATCTTCAAGGACCTGCTGGCCCAGGGCGAGACGGCGAAGGTCCCGGCGTTCGAGGTGTTCCGCCACGCCGGCGGCCGCCTGCTCATTGCCGTACTCGCAGCGCTGCTCGGCGTCGGCGGTTTCTACATGATCACCACCTTCGCGGTGAGCTACGGCTCCAACACCCTGAAGGTGGACCGGAGCGTCATGGTCAACGCAACGCTGGTTGCCGCGGTGGCCCAGATCGGCGTCACCTTCCTCATGGGCCGGCTTGCCGAGAAGATCGGGCCTGGCAAGGTCACCATGTGGGGCGGCGTGGTCAGCGCCGTCATGGCCTTCCCGCTCTTCGCGATGATCGACACCAAGTCCCCGCTGATGATCACGCTGGCCATCACCATCGGCATCATGCTCATCGCCGTCGCCTACGCCGTCAACGGCGCCCTCCTCACCGAGCTGTTCCCGCCCAAGCTGCGCTACTCCGGCGTGGCCCTGGGCTACAACATCGCCGGTGCCACCAGCGGCTTCATGCCCCTGCTGGCCACCGCGATGCTGGGTGTCTCCGGCAACCAGTCGTGGGGTGCGGCCCTGATCCTGGCCATCATCTCCCTGCTGACCGCCGTCGGAGGGTTCTTCGGCGAGCGCCTGCGCGTCCAGGACAAGCAGCTCGTCAGCTAGGACCGGCGGCCGCGGACCCGCGGCGCGACAGAAACCAACCACCGAAGGGGAGCCGTCCGGCGGACGGCTCCCCTTTCCATGAGGAGACCACCATGCTCACTGACGACCAAACCCGCCGCATCCTGGACGCCGTGGACGCCGCCTTCGACGCGCAGCTTTCCTTCACCCAGGACCTGGTCAGGCACCCGTCGCCGCGCACCCGGGAGGGCAGCGCGCAGGACCTGATGTATGGGGCCATGGCCGGCCGCGGCCTGGAGATGGACCGGTGGGCGCTCGATGCCGAGGACCTGTCCGCCCACCCCGGCTTCGGGCCCGTGACGGTTTCCTATGACGGGATGACCAACGTGGTGGGCACGTACCGCCCGGCTGAAGAGCGGGGCCGGTCCCTCATCCTCAACGGCCACATCGACGTGGTCCCGGAAGGCCCGTCCGAGGCGTGGTCCCGCTACCCGTGGGACGCGCCCATCATCGACGGGTGGCTGTACGGCCGCGGCGCCGGCGACATGAAAGCAGGCCTCGCGGCCAACGTCTTCGCCTTCGACGCCGTCCGCGCCGCCGGATTCGAGCCGGCAGGCCGCATCCATTTCCAGTCCGTCGTGGAGGAGGAGTGCACCGGCAACGGCTCGCTGTCCGCCCTGATGCGCGGCTACCGGGCCGACGCCGTCATCATCCCCGAACCAGAGGAGGACATGCTGGTGCGCGCCAACGTGGGCGTGATCTGGTTCAGAGTCCGGGTCACCGGCAACCCGACGCACCCCCGCGAGATGGGCACCGGCTTCAACGCCATCGACGCAGCCTATACGGCGATTTCGGCGCTGCGCGAAGTGGAGGAAAAGTGGAACGCGGACCGGGGTCAGCACCGCTACTTCGAGGATCTTGACCACCCCATCAACTTCAACTTCGGCGGGATCGCGGGCGGGGACTGGCCCTCCAGCGTCCCGGCGTGGTGCGAGTTCGATGTGCGCGCGGCCATCTATCCCGGCATCACCGCCGAGCAGGCCTGGCAGGAACTGCAGGAGTGCCTCGAGTCCCTGGGCCACGGGCCGGCGCCCATCACCGCCGTCGGCACACGGACCGGATTCTTCTCCGAAGGCTACGTGCTGGAGCCCGGGAGCGAGGCCGAAGCACTGCTGGAGCGGACCCACACGCAGGTGTTCGGCCGCAGGCTGGAAAGCTTCACCACACCGGGCTACCTCGACGGCCGGGTCTTCGCCCTCTACGCCGGTACGCCGGCGCTGGTCTACGGCCCCGTCTCCGAGGCGATCCACGGGTTTGACGAGCGCGTCTCGGTCGAATCCATCCGCCGGATCACCAAAAGCATCGCCCTGTTCATCGCCGATTGGTGCGGCGTGGACGAGCAGCCAGGGGATGCTACCGAGCGTTAAAGCACGACGGCGGAAGGGTCGGCTTAGGCGGGGAGCGCACAAAGTGCCGCCGGGCCTGTAACGCGCCAGTAACGCCCGCAGCGGTGGAATGCCCTCGGGGGCTGGGCTCGGTCGCAAAGGCGTGCTCTTATGGCTGCTTCCCCCGCCCGTCCCCGGAGGGCGCCCAGCACCTGTACCAGTTCCAGGAGCGCTGGATCACCTACCGTTCCACGGCCGCGGCGCTGAAGCACGAGCGTTACCTGTACCTGGCCAAGGCGGGACCTTACCTGCGCGCGGGCCGGCACCAGCAGCTGGCAACAGGTTCCAGCCCGCTCTGAAGGACGGTAGGGGCGCCAACTCCGCGGTTACCGGCCAGCACCTATGCGGCTTTGCGCCGCCGGTTCCGACTCGGCCAGCGGCTTCAGGCGGATGTCCGGAACAGTGAGGGTCCTGGGGCCGTCGAAGCCCTGGACGAAGACGGTGGCGAAGCTCAGGGACACCGTTGTCGCCTCTTCGGGCAGCTGGCTTTCGAAGTTGAGGGTGCCCTTGCGCTGGCCGCCGGGCGGGATCTGGGGCTGCCAGTTGCTGCGGAAGGAGTCCGCGTCGTACGTGGTGCCGTCCGGTCCGGTGAGCATTGCGTTCTGGAACAGCGGCAGGGTGATGGTGCTGGTAGTCCCGTTGTTCACCAGGATCTCCGCCCGGGTGAAGTGCGCCGTGCTCTGGACGCCCAGGATGGTCACCCTGACCCCCTGAGCCTCCGCCACCACTTGGCTTTCCAGGCGCTGCACGCCGCTTTCGTTGCCGGAGAAATAGCCGACGGCGTAGCTCGCCCCCGCGGTGACCAGCCAGCCGCCGCCGCCAAGCAGCAGGAGGGTCAGCAGGACCGTTACGGCCAGCGGCCGCCGGGGCTCGGCCCGGGGCCCGGCTTGTGGCTCTCCCCGCGGCCCGTGGCCGGGGCCGGCGGGCTGCTGCCTCGCGGCGGCCTGGTTCTTCCGGTAGAACCCGAGCATTTCGATGGCCAAGGCAACCAGCAGGCCGACTAGCGGCGTGACGAACCAGGTCCAGGTAGGGGTCAGTTCGGTGAGGAAGGAGGTGAGGCTGTTCCCCAGGAGGCCAACGACGTTGATCCCCGCGGCGAACATCAGGGCCGTCCCCAACCGCTCCTTGGGCTGCTGCGGGCCCGGCTTGGCAGCTTTCTTGCCGGCGCCCTGGCGGGGCGCGCCATCGCTCTCCCGGGGCGTGCCGCCGTCGGCATTCCGGTCGATGAACCGCAGCCTCACCTCGCCGAACTGGACCAGGTCCCCGTGCGCCAGTTCCGTGGGTGAGGTGATGCGGTGCCCGTTCACCCAGCTGCCGTTCCGGGACTGCTGGTCCGTGAGGACGGTGCGGCCGTCCGCGGAGCTCAGGAGCGCGTGGCGGTGGCTGACTCCGTAGAAGGGCAGGCGGAGCCGGGAGCCGTCCTGGCTGCCCACGGTGACCTCCCCGCGCGGAATCACAAGTCTGTTCCCCGCCGCCTCCCCGCTGACGACGATGAACTCATTCCTGGCACCAGGCCCATCCATGGCTTCCCGCCCTGCCACGCCCCAAGGATTCCGTAGGCCTAGTTTGCTCCCGGCCGGAATTCCTGACAAGGACACGGCCCGCGGTGGTTGAGCCTGCCGAACCCACGGCGGAACGAGCGTGGTTGCCACTCCCCCGGTGTATGACCCCGCACTCGGAAGCTCAGCAAAAACTGAGCCAAACCTGGCACACCGGCCCTCACGCGGCCGATACGATTCCTTTGATCTCCGGAACCAGCGGTTTCCGGCGCAATAAATTTGGGGGAATCTATGCCGGAACTCGGCCGCATCTATTGGACCCGGCTAGGGCTTCGTTTGGCGAGCTCGGCGGTGCTGTTATGGCTCGCCGTCTCAGTGATGACGGCTCTCCTGGCCAAGGCAGCACCGGTTTCCGGAGCGGGGCCTTACGTCGCCGGTGACGTGCTTCGTGGGATGTTCGACCGCGTCGTCTCCGCAGCTGCGCTCCCCGTTGTGGTTGCCGCCGTACTCGGCGTCGCCGCGGCCGTCATCACCGGCCGGGATGTTCGACGCCGGGATCCGGTCCGGCGCTTCACCCGCCAGCAGCGCCGCGAAGGGATGGCCCGCGCCGGCGGCCTGTGCGAGCTGGAAGCCGGGTTCGGGCGGCGCTGTGGCCGCCCCGCTGAGCACGGCGACCACTTCTATCCGTGGTCCAAGGGCGGTTCCACCAGCCTGCAGAACTTCGTTGCCGCGTGTGCGAGGTGCAATCGCGCCAAGCGTGCACGGATCCCCTCGCCAGGCCAGCAGCGCAGGATGGAACGACGACGGCGGGAGTACCTGCCGCCGTCGACCTCCCCGAGCGTGGGCGAACGCCAGCCACTCCCCTAGGCGGGCTGGCTGGCTTCTCCCATTCTGATGGCAGCGGTCCTAGCGCCGGGCCGGTTCAGTTGGAGCGATGGACTCGGCGATCTGCTTGATCGCGGCGAGCGTCTTCGGGATGCCGTCCAGCGCCTGCCGGGTACGCTCGGCAATTTCGGCGTCTGCCTCAGCGCCGTATTTGTCCCCGAACATGGCGATCCCGTCCGGCAGGAATTCCCACGACTCGGTCAGCGTGGTCCCGTTGTCTGCTGGGGTCATTGTGAAGCCCCAGCGGACGAAGCGGCCGCCCACCACCCACGCGAACTCGCGGCCGCGCTCGGCGGCCACCACCTGCGATCGGGTCTCCCAGGTGCGGTGCGGGAGCTCGTTGCGTCCGGTGAACCAGGCGCCCACCTGGCCCAGGCTGTCGTGATCGTCCCACCAGCACAATGTACAGACCGGGCTCCACTCACCGGTGCGGGTGATGTCGGAGACGAGGTCGTACAGCGTCTCGGCCGAGGCCTGGACCGTGACGGACTCTTGGTGTTCGCGGGTGCTTGTCTGGTTCATGGGTCCATCCTTACAGACGTTATTTCTTCTACCGCCGGCTGCCGCCATGCCAGTCCTCCTGCTGACCCACAGTGTCGGCATCGACTCCGAAGGCAGCAAGCTGCGGCTGCTCGCGCAGGCTCCGCTTGAGTTCGGCAAAACCGGGGAAGCGCGCCAGCCCCACCACGTGGTCCCACAGCTCGGCAGCCGAATCCTCGCCCGGCAGCCGGCTGATCACCGGACCGAAAAAGGCCACCCCGGCCGGGGGCTCAAAGTGGATGATGGGGGTGCCCACATCCTTGCCCGTCAGTGCCAGCGCCTCATCCGTCTCCTGGCGGATCTCCCGGTCCCAGGACTGGTCGTCGAGGGCCTCCGCCAGTGCCAGGGGCAGGCCTGCGTCGGCGAGGATCGGCTCGACAAACTCACGTGTCCCGCGCCGCTCACGTACTTCGCCCTCCGTGCGCTGTTCGGCCGGGTCCGGTGCGGTTTCGAAGATGTGGGAACCGAACGCCTCGTACAACCGGGCAACCGGCTCGCGGCCATGCTCCGCACGCGCACGGGCCGCCACCCGCAGAAGCCGGAGGCCGGCGGTGTGGCCGGCCTCGTACTCAGGCGGGAAATGCGCGCCGTAGTCCACGTTGGAGTTGACCAGGCGCAACGAGATGAACCGCCAATCCACGGTGTAGTCGCGCTGCGCCTGCACCTGCCGCACCCATTTGCTGGTCATCCAGGCGAAGGGGCAGACCGGGTCAAAGTAGAAGTTGATGTCGGCATCCACGCGTCCACCCTTGCATCTGTTGGCGGCGTGCGTCCATTCGGCGGGACCGTGGCAGGAGCATGCACGACGGCGGAACTTGCGTCGCGCCGTCGTCCATCCTCTCCTTTGCAGGTATCAGGCGAGAGGAGTAATGGGCGTTACAGAGAACGGTACGGCCAACAGGGGCTGCACCCGTGCCACGAATGCCTTTACGTGGTGTTCTTCGTTATGGGCCTTCAGGTCCTCGTCGCTGGCCCATCCCTCGAAGAGGATGAAGGTATCTGCCCGTTGGTCGTCGGAGAATACGGTGTATTCCAGGCATCCGGCGTCAGCTCGACTCGCAGACTGTAACCCCAGGAGCGCTTCCTTAAGCGTTGCTTCGGACCCCGCCTTTGCGGTGAACACTGGCATGAGCCAGACCTGCGCTTCTTCGTTACTGACAGCTTTGTGTGGCACTTTTACCTCCTCACGCTGTTCCTGTAACCCGGGAGGGACGGCTCAGGGCCGTCCCTCCCGGGGTAGTCAGATCAACTATTGATCTGCGGGACCTCGACCCAGGATTCTTTTGCAGCCGACTCGACGATTGCGTCGTCGATGAGGGCTACCTGATATCCGTCGGCGAAATTCGGGCTTACGCTGCCGCCTTCTGCGATGGCCTTGAAGAAGTCGTGGGCCTCGATGATCTTCGTTTCGCCGTATCCGATGCCAAGGGCCGGGATGGGCCAGAGTGCATCTCCGTAGGGGTGCGCGGGTCCGGTGTAAACGGTTCGGAATCCACGGCGGTCGCTCTGGTCGGACGCGAAGCAGACCTGAAGTTCGTCGCGGCGTTCGTAGTTGAAGACGATGCTTCCTTCGGTTCCGTGGATTTCGAAGGTGATGTAGTTGTTCCTTCCGTGGGCGTTGCGTGTTGCTTCCACGGAACCCACGGCACCGTTGGCAAAGCGGATCATGGTCATGACTTCGTCGTCCACGTCAACCTGGCCGCGGGGACCTTCTCCGCCCCGTACCGTTCCGAGCGCGTCGGCACCTCCGGTTTGGAGCGGCCGCTCGGGAATCCAGGTAGACAGGAGGGCATTGACTGCGCTGAACTCGCCGACAAGGTAGCGGGCCATGTCGATGACGTGCGTTGCGATGTCGCCGAGGGCGCCGGAGCCGGCGATGGATTTCTGGAACCGCCACGAGAGCGGCGAGTTGGGGTCCGCACTCCAGTCCTGCAGATAGGTGCCACGGAAGCTGAGGATCCGGCCAATGGCGCCTTCCTCGATGTATTTCTTTGCCAGCGCTACGGCCGGGGTCCGCCGGTAGTTGAAGGCGACCATGTGGACGAGGTTCTTGTCTTTGACCGCGTCGTACATGGCCTTGGATTCTTCACCCGTACGTGCCAGGGGCTTTTCGCAGATGATGTGCTTGCCTGCTTCCGCGGCGGCGATGGCAATTTCGGCGTGAAGATGGTTGGGCGTGGCGATGTCTACGACGTGGATGTCCGGATCGTCAATGATGCTGCGCCAATCCGCGGTGGAGTTTTCAAAGCCGAAGCGGCGGGCCGCTTCCGCGGCGAGATCCGGGTTGGCTTCAGCGATGACTTTGCGGACCGGGAGTGCCGGTGCGGGCCAGAAAAACATGGGCATGGCGGCGTAGGCCAGCGAGTGGGCCTTGCCCATGAAGCCGCCTCCGATGAGGCCGACGTTGAGGTTCTGCATGTAGATCCTGTTCCTTCCGGAAAGGCAGGGCAGTTGCCGTCGGTGGCAGTCCCTGCGGTTGAAAATTAGTGAGAGAGGAGCTTTTCCAGGTACTTCTTGCTGAGGGCTGCGGCTTCGCGGGGGTCACCGTCGTAGTTGTCGAGTTCGACCATGAGCCAGCTGTCATATCCGCTTTCCACGATCGCGGCGATGATGTCCGGGAAGTCGAGCTCGCCCTGCCCAAGTGGCAGGAAATTGAAAGGGTCCTTCTGGAAGTCCTTGAGGTGGACGTGCCGGATCCTGTCGGGGTACTTCCGGATCACTGCGGCCGGGTCTGCTCCGCCGGCTGCAAGGTGCGCGGTGTCCGGGCAGAAGCCGATCCGGGTGAGCGGCATGAGCCGGTCCAGTTCTTCCGGGCTTTCGACGATAGTGCTCAGGTGCGGGTGGTAGCTTGCCGAGAGGCCGAAGCCCTCCGCGATGTCCGTGACGCCGTCCAGAGCCTCACCGAGCCGGCGGTAATCCTCGTCGGTGGTCCCGGCGGCGCGGCGCGCTCCGCCACCCACCACGAGCCGTTCCGCTCCGAAGCTGGCCGCCAATTCGGCGGCGCGGTGGATGCGGTGCATTTCGTCGGGAAGTATGTCGGCGTAAATGAAGTTGGCCCCGGTATAGACGCTTGTTAGTTCGACTCCGGCGGTACCGAGGATTTCCTTGAGTTCTTCGGGCTTCCCTGCGTATTCCACGAGGTTGCCGTCAAACATTTCAACGCCCTGGTAGCCCGCTGATGCGATGTCCTGGACTGCTTGCTGCATGGACCCGTGGGTCATGTAGAAAAGGTCCTTTACGCTCGTCACGCCTTGCGGGTGGCCGACGACGCCGCCCCAGGTGATGGAACAGTAACCAAGTTTCATTGCTTCGGCCTTTCGACTGCGGAGGAGGACTTGAGTAATTCGAGCGGGGCGTCAGTGCCGGGAACATCGACCCATGACCGTTGTGCTGCGGAGGTGACCACTGCATCGGTAATGAGGGCTGCGCGCAGGCCGTCCCGGAACGTGGGAAGGCCTTCAGGTGTCTGCCCCTGGATAGCTGCGTATGTGTCCGCGACGAACGCGTTGAAGCTGTCCTGGTAACCCTGGGGGTGGCCTGGGGGAAGTTTGGCGTACCGCCGGCCACCCGGCGTCGTAAGTGTTTGTGGGCCAACCGGGACTTCGGAACTTGAGTCAATGCGGCCGACGTGCAGGGTATCCGGCCGCTCCTGGTTGAAGCTGAATGACGCTTCGGTTCCGTCAAAGGAGAACCACAGGCGGTTTTTGCGGCCCGGGCTGACCTGGCTGACCACCAGGGATCCGGTGGCACCGTTGTCCGTCTCGAACAGGAGCGTGGCGCCATCCTCGGTAGCTACGGAGGACAACTGTCCGCCGGTTTCGCGTTGGTCGTACGCCCGGCTGGTGTTCGCCACAAGCCTGGTGATGCTGTGTCCGGTGGTGAACTCCATCAGGTCACACCAGTGCACGCCGATGTCACCGAACGCCCTGGAGGCTCCTCCGAGCTGTGAATCTACCCGCCAGTTCGTGGCTTCCGCGCCGACCAGCCAATCCTGCAGGTAGGAACCGTGCAGGAGCCAGAGGCGGCCGGCGTCGCCGCCGAGGATACGATCCCGGGCCTCGCGGACGGCGGGATAGAACCGGTACACGAAGGGCACGCCGGTGACCACACCTGCCCGCTCGGCGAGCTCCGTCAGTTCCCGGGCGTCCTCAACGCTCGTGGCGAGGGGTTTCTCGCAGACAACGTGTTTCCCAGCTGCGATGGCCTTGCGTGCGAGGTCCGCGTGGGTCGCGTTGGGAGTGCAAATGTGGACCACATCCACGTCTGCCCGCGCGATCAGTGCGTCGCCGGATTCGGCTGCGGTCCAAGCGCCGAACGCGGATGCTGCGGCTTCGGCGGAAGCCTTGTTGCTCCCGGCGACTGCAGTGACCTCAGCGCCTGCTGCGCGTATCGCGTGGGCGTGGACAGAACCCATGAATCCTGTTCCGATTATTCCGGCCCGTAGTTGGTCACTCACGGTGCTACTTCTTACGGGCGAGGGCGACGGCCAGAATAATGATCGCGCCGCGGACCACCTGCTGCTGGCTGCTGTCGAGTCCAGCGAGGATCAGCCCGTTGTTGATCAGGCCGATCAGCAGGGCACCGAAGAGGGTGCCGATGATGGAGCCGAACCCGCCGAAGAGGCTGGTTCCACCCAGGATGACGGCGGCGATGGCGGAAAGTTCGTCTCCCGATCCCCACTGGAACCGTCCGGACTGCAGCCGGCCGGCGTAAAGCATGCCCGCGACGCTTGCCACCATGCCCGAGATCAGGAGTACCTGGAACTTAATGCGCTTGGTATTGATGCCGGTGAATTCCGCGGCGTTGCGGTTGCCTCCTGTGGCCAGGACCTGGCGTCCGAACCTGGTGCGGTTCAGCACGACGGCGCCAATGGCCACGAAGATGGCGCTCCAGACCACCAGGCCCGGAACTGGACCGAAATTGCCGGAGCCGAACAGCGTGTTGAACGTGTCGTTCAGGATGGGCTGGGGCGCCGATGCCGTGATCCACTGGGCGACGCCGACGGCGATGCCCAGCATGCCGAGTGTGACCAGGAACGATGGGATGCCAAGGAGGCTGACCAGGGCACCGTTGATCGATCCGACGACGAGCCCGACGGCGAGGCCGGCGAGGATGCCGGGGACCAGGCCCCACTGGGAGAGGGCCATCGCCGTGCACACGCTGGAGAGGCCGGCCACGGATCCAACACTGAGGTCGATTTCGGCGCAGGCGATCACATACGTCATGCCGACGGCAATGACGGTGATCGTGGCGGTCTGCCGGAAGATGTTCAGCAGGTTGTTCGGCGACAGGAAGCCCTGGTCGCGGAGCAGAACGGCGAAGAACAGGAAGACAACGACGAAGCCGATATAGATGACGTAGCGCCGCCAGTCGAGTTCCTTGAGCATGGTGCCGAAATTTCGGGGGGCCGCGGTGTCCCGGGGCGCGATGGTGTTTGCCTTGCTCACTTTCAGACTCCTTGCACTGCAAGTTGGAGATATTCCTCGTCAGCGATTTCGCTGCGGGGGATGTCACGGATGATGGAGCCGTCCTTGACGACGAGGACGCGGTCGCTGACCGCGAGTAGTTCGGGGTACTCGGAGGAGATGACGATGACGGCCTTACCGGCACTGGCAAGCTCCCGGATCATGTCCAGAATTTCGCTTTTGGTGCCGATGTCGACCCCGGCCGTTGGCTCGTCCAGGATCAGGATGTCCGGATCCGTGCCCAGCCACTTGGCGATGACCACTTTCTGCTGGTTTCCGCCCGAGAGAAGCCGGACCGGTCGGTGGGGGTGCGCCACCTTCACTGCGAACCTTTTGATCAGCGACGAGGACAATTCCTTCCCTTTCGCGCCGTCCAGGAGAGGTCCCCGCTGGATCTGGCCGAGGAGGGGAAGCAGCAGGTTGTCCTGGACGGAGTGCTCCAGGACAAGGCCTTGGGCCCTGCGGTCCTCGGGGATGAGGGCAACACCGGCATTGATGGCCTGCTGGGGCGAGCCCAGGTTGACCTTCTCGCCCCGCAGGAGGACCTCGCCGCTGTCCACCTTGTCAATGCCAAAGAGGGCACGGGCCAGCTCTGTCCGCCCGCTGCCCATCAGTCCGGCCAGGCCGAGGATTTCACCGGGCCGGAGCGTGAACGAAACGTCCCGCACCCGGTGGCCCGCATTCAATCCACGTACTTCCAGCAGCGGCGCCCCGTCGTGAGCCACATGATCACGCGCACGGTAGGAAAGCTGGCCCTCGATCTTCTTGCCAACGATGCCTTCCACGATCTGTTCGGGAGTGACATCCGTCAGCGCCGCGGTGAGGAGGTGGCGGCCGTCGCGGAGGATGGTGATCCGATCCGCGAGCCGGTATACCTCATCCATGCGGTGGGAAATGTAGATGATGGAGATCCCACGCTGCTTGAGGCGGTCAATGAGTTCGAAGAGCGCTTCGGACTCATGCCGGGCAAGGCTGGCAGTGGGCTCATCCATGATGAGCACCTGGGCATTCTGTGCGAGTGCCTTGGCGATCTCGGTCAGCTGCCAGTAAGCAGTGCCCAGCCGCGAGACTTCGGCGCGCGGGTCGACGTCGACCTCCATCTCACTGAACACTTCCCTTGCGCGGCGCACCGCGGCACGGTCGTCAATGAGCCCGCCCGTGCCAAGCGGTTCGGCGGCGAGGAAAATGTTCTGCGCAACGGTCAGGCTCGGTACGAGGCTGAACTCCTGGAAGACCATTCCGATCCCGGCGGCCTTCGCATCCTGGATCGAGTTGATGGCGGTCGGCTTGCCGCCGATCAGGATCTCCCCGGCGTCTGCCTGGTAGACGCCCTGGAGGATCTTCATGAGTGTCGACTTGCCTGCGCCGTTTCCTCCTGCGAGCGCGTGGACTTCACCCTTGCGGACGTCGAAACTGACATCCTTCAATACGGGAACGCCGTTGAAGCTCTTGGAAATCGAGCGCATCTCGACGACATTGTCTGCGGTATTCATCGTTGCCCTTTCGGCGCGGTGCGGGGACGGGAGCCCCCGCACCGCCGGTTTTGGCTACTTCTTGTAGGAGTCCTGGATGTCCTTCGGGGCGTCCTCGTGGTAAACCTGCTTCCAGGCATCCAGGACGTTGGAGTGGTCAACCGGAAGGGCGCTCAATGCCACGTAGGCGGGCGCCTTTTTGCCGATGAGTGCCCCCGCGGCCAGCCGGGCTTCCGTGACACCCTGGTCGAACGGAACCTGCGCTCCAAGGCCGACGACGAGTTCGTCCTTGGCCAGGGCAATCGCGACGTTCTTGCCGAGGTCCTCCGTGGCGATCTTCAGATCCGGCCGGCCCGCGGCCCGGGCTGCGGCCATGACACCTTCTGCAGGAACATCCCAGACCGCCCAGATTCCGGAAAGGTCGGCGTACTTGCTGAGCATTGCGTTCGCGGCTGCCTGGGCGTCACCGGCGAAGTCCGGACCGGCAATCCCCTTTTCCTCGACAATCTTGATATCCGGGTATTCCTTCGTAATCGTTTCCTTGAATCCCTGGTAGCGCTGCTTTGTCACGAAGAAATCGGCCTGGTGGAAGATAACCCCGATCTTGCCCTTGCCGCCGAGCGCTTTCGCCATCTGGTGGGCGGAGACCACGCCGTTGCCGTAGTTGTCGGCGGAAACAACAGAGATATAGTCCTGGCCGGCGGTCAGTCCCTGGGGGATGTTGTCCATGAAGACGAGCTTGGCGCCGGCAGCAGCGGCTTTCTTATAGGCGGAGGCCGTAGCCACGGGATCCGTGGGGATCGAGACGATGATGTTCGGGTTCTGCGACATGACCGTCTCGATGTCCGAGACCTGCTTGTCCGGCTTGAAGTTCGCATCAGTGGTGGCGATGACCTTGACTCCGAGCTTCTCAAACTCGGACTTCAGTCCGTTTATCTGGGCGGTGGCCCAGTCGTTGCCGCCGTAGTGCATCACGATGGCTGCCTTGGCGTTGAGCGCCTTGACCTTTTGGATCTCGTCAGGAGTGAGGTCTGCTGCGGACGCCGGGGAGGGCGTCTCGCCGTTGGGCCCCTTGCTCAGGACTTGTCCCTTGATCTGGTCCAGGGCCTGCTGGGCCTTGCTGGACACACCGGCGTCGGGAGCATTGGACGATACCGTGCTCGAACTGCTGCAGGAAGCGACGGAAAGGGACAGGGCTGCGGCAAGGGCCACGAGGGGAAGCCTGCGGATCATCATTGTTCTCCAGTGCTTGGGGTGGATGCCTGGGATGGTTCAGGCGAGGGCTATAGCCAGGGCCGGCGGAACCGGGGACAGGACCAGCCCGCCGGAAGCCGAGGCTGTGCGGATGGCAGTGGCCTTGTCTGAAGCTCTCAGGAGCGCCTCTGCATGTACTTTGTCGACGAAGAAGCCTAGGGAACACGGTCCTTGGTGGGCCTGAACCCACCTCACCGCCTCGCTGGCGGCTTTCGCCATGTCAGCGCCCGCGTCCGCGGCCGGGCCGGGGAGGGTGGACACGGACGCGGGTTTGCCTGAGTTGTCGACGGAGACCACCAGGCTTGCCCAAAGACGATCTGCATCGAAGATGCCGATGACCGCCGACGAGCCGGCGGAGACAAAGGTGCGGACAGCGACTGCCAGATCGCCGGGCGCCGTGTCCTTCAAGAGCATTTCGAGATTTGCCCAGTGGGCCTGGTCGACATCCCGAAGCCCGGTATTCGGATCGAGCGCGAGTGCGTGGACGATCTGGTCGGACATCCCGCCCCTTTCCTCATTGAAAACATCGCCGTAAGCGTTTACGAGACGTCCGTGAACGTTTACGGACATCATCGTAAACGTTTACGGTAAATGGTGTCAAGCGTCACAACCGGCGCTGTTCGGCGGCGCGGAAATCCCGGGCCGACGTAAGATCGAAAGGCGCGGCGAGAGGTTGCGTCCGTGACGTGCAGGACAGGAGAGAGCGTGGCAGGGATAACTGTTCCCCATGAGGCGACCGAGGGGCGGCCCGATACCCCACGGCGCCGGAAGCCCACCATCAACGATGTGGCCAGCATGGCCGGCGTCTCCTTCGGCACAGTCTCGCGGGTACTCAATGACGCACCGGATGTGAGCGCGGCAACGCGGCAACGCGTCCTGCAGGTCATCAAGGACATCGGATACCGCAGGAACCGCGCGGCCACGGCGCTGGTCACCAGCCGGTCCACTTCCATCGGCATACTTTCCGACGGCTCCCCGCGGTTCGGCCCGGTGGGGACACTCATGGCCCTGGAGAACGTTGCACGCAAAAAGGGTTACGCCACAACTGTCATCAGCGTAGAACAGCCCTTCGGAGAGTCGGTCCAGGCCGCCCTCGACACCTTGGACGATACCGGCGTGGGGGGAATCATCGTCATCGCCCCAAAGGTGGACATGGCAGCAGCCGTATGGAATGCCACCTGCCGCGTCCCGGTGGAGATGATCGCAGCGGGAGCATCATCAACTCCCAACGTCTTCACGTACTCGGAGAACCAGGAGCTGGGCGCCCGGCTCGCCACCCAGCACCTGATAGACCTGGGCCACACCGACATCGCACACTTCGCCGGCTCCATGGACTGGTTCGACGGCCGGGTACGCAAGCGCGGGTGGGAGGCCGCGCTTCGCGACGCCGGACTTACACCAGGGCTGTGCCTCGAAGGTGATTGGAGCCCCCGGTGGGCCTATGAGACCGCCCTCCGGCTCGTGCGGGAACAAAAGGTACCCCAAGCTATCTTCGCCGCCAGCGACCACACGGCTCTCGGGCTGATACGCGCTTTCGCGGAAAACGGGATCCGCGTCCCGGACGACGTGAGTGTAGTCGGTTTCGACGACATTGAAGGCTCAGACTACTTCCTGCCGCCCCTGACCACAGTCAGGCAGGACTTCACGGCTCTGGCGCTCATGAGCATGGAAGTGCTCCTTGGCGCAATGGAAGGCCGCGACGTGGACCGCACCCCCATCGCACCCACCCTTGTGGTCCGCAGCAGCGCCCGCCAGGCCGCCTCCCGGAAGTAGAAACCGGCTTGTCCAACAAACACGTGCTACTTGTTCTACGCTGGAATCCCCGGCCCAACAAATAGAGCGAGGCAAGAACGTGCACCAGGACGCCGCCCGGTTCCTGTCCCAGCCGGTGGCAGCCCAGCCCGGCTCGCCCCTGCGCGTGGCGGTGTACTCGCGCATCGCCGAGGCCATCCGCAACGGCCTCCTCACTCCCGGCTCCATGATCCCCACGGAAACCGAACTCGGCGCCGACATGAAAGTCAGCCGCACCGTGGTCCGCGAAGCGCTCATGCTGCTCGAGGAGGACGGCCTGATCAGGGCGCGGCGCGGCGTCGGACGCTTCGTCTCGGATACGCTCCCCCGCATCGGCATCGAACGCATCCGGCCCTTCGAGGAAGTCCTCGCCGGCCCCGGCCAGACGCTGGAGGTCAAGCGCACCCAGGTCATCCGCCAGGCCGCCTCCGAATTCGTCGCCCCCGGCATCGGCGTCGGGCCCGGCACCGACTGCTGGCTCTGGGAATCGGTGCTGATCCGAGACGGTGAGGCCATCGCGCACCTGCAGGAGAACGTTACCGCCCAGCCGGTGAGCCTCGGCAAAGGTGCCCCCGTGCCCCTTGAGATAGAGGACGCCGGCGGCACCACCCTGCTCGCCACGCTCAACAACCAGCTCGGCCGACTGGCCGGGCCCGGGGAGTGCCAGATCAGCCTCAGCCAGGTGGGCCCCAGCCGCGCGAAGCTGCTGGACCTCCGCCCGTCGGACCCGGTGCTGGTGCTAACGCAGTACGTCCGGCACGGCAACCGGCCCTTCTACCTGGCCAAGTGCCTGGTGTCCGCGCGCGCCGGGCACCTGTCCGTGATGCAGCAGTTCCAGTCCTGACCCCAACCGGCCTACCTGGATTTCCAAAAGCCGTGCGCGGAGAGTCAAGTAGCCCGACGCGCGGCGATTTAGTGTTGTGATCCAACACACCTTTAGGGACCGGGGTTATGGACAACACAGCTGACCTTCTTCTGACCAACGGAGTCATCGACACTCTGCACGAGGACCGCCCGCGGGTCACATCACTTGCCGTCAAGGACGGGAAGGTACACGCCATCGGTGCGGCTGCCGAAGCCGCAGCCGGGCGGGGGACCGAGATCGTGGATCTTGGTGGCGCGTATGTGATGCCCGGACTGCTGGACGTCCACAACCACCACATGCTCGCAGGGCAAATGGACCTGTTCGAGCTTAACGAGGCTCCCACCAGATCGCTCGACGATTTCCTCACCGCTATCGCGGAGTACGCAAACACCCTGGGCCCCGACGAGTGGGTGATCGGCGGAAGCTGGGGTTCCGGTCTGCTGGGCGAACTCAACTCCACGGAGACGCTGGCCCGTTTCGATGCCGCGACCGGAGGACGGCCTGTAATCCTCAAGGACGACAGCAAGCACAACAGGTGGGTTAACTCCCGGGGCCTGGAACTCGCCGGGATCGACGGGCACACTCCGGATCCCGAGGGGGGCCAGATTATTCGGGACGCTGCGGGGCGTCCCACTGGTGTCCTGATCGAGGCCGGGGGCGTCCTGGTGGAACAGACGGTGGCGCGGTTGCAGCCCCGGACCACCCGGGACCTGGCCCGGGCAGCAGCGCGCGGTATCGAAATTCTCCATTCCTACGGCGTCACCGGCTTCCAGGATGCGGCGTCATCCCTGCAGTTGCTGCGGGCGCTGAAGGACCTCGATGACAACGGTGAACTCGACGCCTGGGTGGTGACCTCCATGCAGGCCAATGACTTTATCTTCGGCACCACTCCCCTCGGGGAGGGCATCATCGCCCACCGCGAGGAGACGCGGTCCGAGCACCACCGGCCGGACTTCATCAAGATCTTCCTTGACGGAGTTCCGCCGGCGGGGACTGCAGCGTTCATCGAGCCCTACCTTTCCGGCGTCGGCTTCCCGGAGTGCCACTGCGGCGGCACCACCATGCCGGCGGCGGAGCTGGAGCGCTGGCTTATGGGCACGGCCGAGCGCGGCATCTCGGCGAAGATCCACTGCACCGGGGACGCGTCGGTCCGGCTGGTGCTCGACACCGTGGCCAAGGTCCGCGCAGCCGGACATCTCAAGCCCAAGTACCACATCGCGCACGGCCAGTTCGTCCAGGAACAGGACATCCCCCGTTTCGCCGAACTCGATGTCACCGCCGACATCTCCCCCTCCTTGTGGTTCCCGGGCGTCATCTCCGAGGCGATTGCCTCAGTGCTTCCGGCAGAAAGGGCGTCGAAAATGCAGCCCAACCGATCCCTGCTAGACGCCGGAGCCCGCATCGCCGGCGGCTCGGACTGGCCGGTCAGCGTGTCGCCCAACGCCTGGGAAGGGATCTACGGCCTGGTGACCAGGCAGGACCCGACCGGACTTTTCGCTGGCACGCTCTGGCCCGAACAGGCCATTTCACTCCCGGAAGCCATCCGGATCTACACCACGAACTCCGCCCAAGCCATGGGCCTGGATGATGTCACCGGCTCCCTGGCCCCGGGAAAGTCGGCAGATTTCATCGTCCTGACTGACAATCCGTACGAGATCAACATCGAACAACTCCCGCACATCGAGACCCGCCAGACCTGGTTCGCGGGCCGCAAGATCTTCGACGCAGGTCCTACGGAACCCGCAGGGACACCGGCCGGAGGACGCGCAGCGCAGCGCGCCTGACGGATTCAGCATCACCCCTGCTCCACCTCATGTGCAGGGTCATCACATCATTTCCCGCCGAAGGCGGCCCCGGCCGCTTCGTCCTGCCCGAAAGACGAAACCCATGACCACTACCGCACCAACTGCTCCGGCAGCCGTCTCCTCGGACAAGGGGACGTACATCTACATCGCCGTTTTCAGTGCCGTCCTGTATACCGTCCTGCTGATCGCCCCTGTCATTGCCGGCAAACTGATTGAACAGTTCGGCCTCACCCCTGTCCAGGTGGGGACGCTCTTCTCGTTGGAGCTTGGAGCGTTCAGCCTGGCAACCGTCCCGGCCTATCTCTGGCTGCGGCGAGTGAACCTGCGGACGGCGAGCTATATCTTCACGGCAATCGTCATTGCAGGCAACGTCGTCTCCGGCTTCGTGGACGACTTCGGCCTGTTGATGATCGCCCGGGTGGTGACCAGCCTGGCGGCAGGCTCCATCACCGTGATCATCCTGACCCTCAGCGGCAAGACCGCGAACCCCAGCCGCGCCTTCGGAATATTCGTCGTTTTCCAATTGGCCATGGGAGCACTGATCCTGGCGGTCTTCCCGTCACTGTTCGCCGCAGCCGCAGTGTCGGCGATTTACTGGACCCTTGCCGGGCTCGCAGTGCTATGCCTCCTGGTGGTCAACCGTATCGACGGCGAAGTCCTGCGGACCGGCGCCGCCCCCACCCCAGGGCAGGCAGCGCATCGAGTCCCGGTGTTCAAGGCGGCAGCAGGAATGGCAGCAGTGCTGCTTTTCTACATTGCGCTCAGCGGCGTCTGGTCATTCATTGCCCAGATTTCCGCCGCCTCCGGAATCGACCTTTCCGCCAGCAGCCTTGTCCTTTCCCTCGCTACGGTCGGCGGCATCCTGTCCGCCCTGGTGGCCACAGCCTTGGGTGAGACTCCGCGCCGGAAGCTTTACCTGGCGGCAGGCTACGCAGGCATGGCCCTGAGCATTGTGCTGCTTTTCGGTGCGCCGGCCCTGATCCAGTTCGCCGTCGCCGCCGTGATCTTCAAGTTTGCCTGGACCTTCATCCTGCCGTACCTGCTGTCCACCCTGTCCTCCCTTTCCAACGGCGGACACCTGATGAACACCACCAACCTGATGATCGGCACCGGCTTCTCCATCGGTCCGATCGTCAGCGGGGCACTGATCCAGTCAGGCGGAGGGTCGTTCACGGGCATGCTCATCTTCGCCCTGGCGGGTGTCCTGGCATCGTGCGCCCTCGTCCTGGTGGCCAACCGCCGGTAGCCGCCTGAGGCGACGTCGTCTCACGCGCCGGAACCTGCCGAGGTGAGTGCCGCCGTCGTGGTTTCGACGGGCTCAACCACCGGAGAAAGCAGCGCCTCCCCAGGTGCGGGGCGAAGTCCTCCTCCAGCGAGAGGACCACCCGGCACCGCGCGCCCTTCACCTCCGGGTACCCCGCGTACAGCCGGCGCATGTCGCACACGGTCTGCCCGCGCGAGCCGGAGGTAGTAGCCCAGCATCTCCGCCCGGCGCCCGCGGCACCGGCGCCGGGAGAAAAAGCAACACCTGCCGGTGCGACTCCTCCAGAACAGAAGCCATCGTCACGTTCAGCGGCACCAGGGTGACGTCCCAGTCGGCGGCCAGCACCGTGGGCTGGACAACAGGCGGGCACCGGAACTGGCCAACGCGGGTGAGCTCAGATGCCGTGGGCGTTCCGTCCTCCCAGCCGGATCTGGTACAGCTGGGCCACGAGCTTGAAGCGGACCGACGCAACCGGCGGCCCGCGGTAGGCCTCGCATTTCGCCGAGCGGCGCCGTTGGCCTTTCCGGACGTCCGCCGCAGCACCCGCGACGTGTACCTCCGGGAGGACCACTTCGCCTGCGGCCACCCTATATCACCGTCCTGGAAGACGTGGAACACCGTACAGAGCATGCACAGTCGGTAGGCTTGGCTACGCAGCCAGCCTTCCCATGTGGATCGATGGCCAGAGAGGAGAAGGTTGTGGCAGGAGTAGTGAGGCAACAAGACGGCGAGGCAAGGCCGTCTAGGTTATCTTCGCCCCGCAAGCCGAAAATTACCGATGTTGCACGGATTGCAGGCGTCTCCTACGGGACGGTATCGCGGGTCCTTAACAATGCGCCGGATGTCAATGCGGCGACCCGTGAACGCGTGCTGCAAGTCATCAAGGACGTCGGGTATCGCCGTAACCGCGCAGCTACCACCTTGGTGACCAGCCGATCGACGTCGATTGGCATTCTCACTGACGGCTCGCCGCGCTTCGGACCGGTGGGCACGCTGATGGCCCTCGAGAACACCGCCCGGAAGAAGGGTTACTCCACTACCGTCGTGACAGTCGAGGAGCCCTACGAGGACTCCGTGCAGAAGGCGCTCGACACATTGGACGACATCGGCGTGGACGGGATCATCGTCATTGCGCCGATCGTGTCAATGGCCTCGGCAGTCTGGAGCGCCTCTGTCCGGGTTCCAGTCGAAATGATCGCTGCTGGGGCCTCGTCGACACCAAACGTCTTCACGTACTCCGAAAACCAGGAGCTGGGGGCACGATTGGCGACCGAGCATCTTATCGAACTTGGTCACACCGACATCGCCCATCTGGCAGGCTCCATGGACTGGTTTGATGGGCGGGTCCGCAAGCGGGGTTGGGAGGCCGCTCTAAGGGATGCAGGCCTACTCCCCGGACTGTGCCTTGAGGGCGACTGGAGCCCGAAATGGGCCTATGAGACAGGCTTGCGACTGGTTGAGGAGGGCAACGTCCCCCAAGCTATTGTCGCCGCCAGCGATCACACTGCGCTGGGGGTAATCCGCGCCTTTGCTGAGAAAGGTGTGCGTGTCCCGGAGGACGTGAGCATCGTTGGATTCGACGACATCGAGGGATCGGACTACTTCCTGCCTCCACTGACGACCGTCCGGCAGGATTTCAGCGCTCTCGCGGACGCGAGCATCGAAGTTCTGCTGGGCGCAATCGACGGCCGCGTGGTCGACCGCGCCCCAAGCCCGCCTACGCTCGTGGTCAGGATGAGTTCCGCCCCTGCCGTTAAGCAGCGCAAGTAACTTCTGGTTTCTTGAAACATTTCGTGGTGTGACCCTTGACACCTTCTTCGTAAACGTTCACGATGGTTACACCGTAAACGATCACGGTACAGAACCTCGATGAAGAGGAAGGAGCGCGAAATGACTGAAAACATCCTGCAGGTCCTCGCGCTCCGCTCCGACGTCGAACTCCGCAACCCGGGCGCAGAGCATTGGGCGCACGTCGAAGAACTACTCACCGAGACTGGCTGCACAGGCGAAGACGTCGCGCTTGGCATCCAGGTCTTCGTCCCCCGACACTCCACGGCAGTCGTCGGCGTCTTCGAGGCCGACGCCCTGTGGGCAAGCCTGGTTGTCTCTGTTGACTCCTCAGGCACGCCAGTGTCGATGACGACCGTGGACAGCAGCGCGGTTGAGCTGCGGGGGGACATGGGCACAGTAGCTGGCGAGGCGGTGGAGTGGGTCAAAACCCACTACGGACCGTGCTCTCTGGGCCTCTTCCTGGACCGATTCCATGCTGACGCCGTCTTACATGCCTCTGACAAGGCTGCCGCAATCCGCACGGCAGCAGCCACCGGCGGGCTCGTCCTGTCGCCGGTGCCCCCTGCTCTGGCGACTGCCCTCGCCTGAGCCGTTTTCACCCATTCACCCAATACCCCCAACACCACCTCCTAAAGCCGTACCCAAAACGGGCACCATCCGGGGTCAACGTCGACCAACTGAAGGGAAATAACAAATGAGAAGGTCAGCAACAGTCTGGACCGTTGCCTTCGCCACGATCGCAACACTGCTGGCAGGGTGTGCCTCCGAGACCGGGAGTGCTTCTAATGGCGCTGAGAATCCGCTGGCCCAGGTAAATGCAGAAAGCCTGGTGCCCAAGAACATCGTCGGCCTCGGTCCTAACGGCGTAAAGTCGGGGATTCTTGAGGACATCAAGCTCACCGCCGACGAAGTCAACCAAGCCAAGCAGAAGAAATTCAGGGTCGGCATCGTCATGCAGACCATGAACATCGAGTGGTCCACCGAGCAGGTCCGCGCCATCACGGACCGGCTTAAAACATATGACGCAGAGGTCATAGGGGTTGCCGATCCGAACTTCGACGTTCAAAAGCAAGTGTCCAGCATCGAGAACATGATCCAGCTGAAGCCGGACGCAATCATCAGCATCCCTGTGGACGACACAGCGACGGCCGAGGCCTATCGCAAGATCGGCGCTGCCGGCATCAAGCTCATCATGATGGACAATGTCCCCGCTGGCCTTCAGTACCCGAAGGACTATCAGGGAATGGTCTCCTCGGATAACCAGGGCAACGGCGCTGTTTGTGCGGAGGCGTTGGCCAAGTACATCCCCCAGGGCGGAACGGTGGGAGTGCTCGACTTCGGTGTTGATTTCTTTGTGACGAAGGAACGCATGAAGGGCTTCGTTGACTGGATGAAGCAGAACCGCCCGGACATCAAGATCAAGGTTGCCGAGTTCCTCGATCCGGCTAATTCCGGCAAGGACGCCGGCAACTTCCTTACCGCCAACCCTGATGTCCAGGGAATGTTCACGGAGTGGGAAGTCCCGGCAGTGGGAATTGACCAGGCGCTGCGCGCTCAGGGCAAGACCATGCCGATCACCGCGGTCAACATCGCCTCTGATGTGGCTGCCGACCTTGCCAGCGGTGGGAACATCAAAGCTCTCGGCGCCCAGGTTCCTTACGACCAGGGGCTCGCCGAGGCCGACATGGCAGTAAAGGTCCTTCTGGGCGGCACCGCTCCCAACTGGCTTGCTTTCCCGGCTGTGCCGGTCCTGCAGAACAACGTCCTCGACGCCTGGAAGCAGGTCTACCACCAGGATCCCCCCACCCAGCTCACCGAAATCTGCAAGTCAACCGACGGCTGCTCGTAATCCCACCACCAATCAGAAGAACCCGAAAGAACAAGGAGCTAAAGATCATGGAAATCATTCAGGACCACAACGGAGTACCTGCCAAGCACGGACGCGCTTTCGTCAACGGAGTCAGGCTTCACTACTCCATCGCGGGCGAAGGTGAACCTCTGTTCCTGCTGCATGGCGTGCCGAAGACCTCCTATCACTGGCGCCGGGTGATCCCTCTGCTCACCCCCTACTACACCGTCATCGCGCCCGACCTCCGGGGCCTGGGCGACTCGGAACACCCACAGGGCGGCTTCGACATGAAGAACATGGCCGAAGACATCGCCCAGCTCGCTACGCACCTGGGCTATGAGACTTTCTATCTCGTCGGAGAAGACTGGGGAGCCTCCACGGCCTATCAGGTCGCCGCCCAGTACCCCCAGCGGGTAAAGAAACTCGTTTACCAGGAGATGATCCTCCCCGGCTTTGGACTCGAAGACTACTCATTCCTGACCAAAGAGAATGTCAGCACCTACGTCTGGCTCTGGCACATCAACTTCTACAACGTGCCGGATTTCCCAGAGCTGCTGATTACCGGCAAGGAACGGGAGTACTTCAACTACTTCATCAAGCATGAAACGCACAACCCGCAGGCCATCACCCCGGACGCCTTGGATGAGTACGTTCGCTGCTACTCCTCGCCGGGGGGCCTGCGCAGCATGTTTGCCATCTACCGGGCGACGCTCGAGGACGCCGAGCAGAACTTTGAGGCGGCAAAAACCAAGCTAACCATGCCGGTCCTGGCTGTGGGAAGTGAGTACTTCATCGGGGCGGACAACGAGCGGCAGATGCGCGAAGTTGCTGAGGACGTACGTGGCGTCATCCTGCCGTGGGGCCACCAGTTGGCAGAAGAGGACCCAGAGGCTCTCGCAGAGGCCTACCTGCAATTCTTCAAGGAATAACAACACCACGCCTGCGCGGGGCAGCCGCCCGGCTGCCCCGCGCACACCCCGGATCCAGACAACGGTGCCCTGCCAACCGGGGACCTCTTTCCCCTAAATCCACCCCATATCCCTCAGGCTGAAGTCCGCCCACCGACTTCCCTGGCCATCAGAAGGACCACTGTAATGACACGCAGTAAGACGCTTTACGCCACGGCCGCGTTGGTCGCCGCGGTCGCCATCTCGCTGTCCGGATGTTCCAGCGACGTCGGCAGCAGCACGACATCCAAAGACGCCGTCACAGTCGATGCCGCGTCCGTCTCACCCACAGGAATCGTTGGCAAGGGCAAGAACGGGGAGGAACCGGCCCTTGCCGATACCCTCAAGCTCAGCGACGAAGACAAGAAAAAGGTGGCTGAGGGAAAATTCTCCGTCGGCATCTCCATGAACACCATGGACATCGACTGGTCTCGCCTGACCATCCAAGGTATTCAAAAGACGCTTGGCGAACTCGGCGTTGACGTCGTCGGCGTCACGGATGCAAAGTTCAAGGTCCAGCAGCAGATTGCAGACCTCGAGAATCTGATCACCAAGAAACCGGACCTGATCATCAGTATCCCCACCGATGATGTAGCCACGGCCCAGACCTACAAGAAGGTCGCGGCCGCCGGCATCAAACTCGTCTTCATCCACATGCCTGCTTCCGGGCTCTCGTACCCCACCGATTACCAGGCAGTGATCGCTCCGGACAACCAAGGCAACGGCCAGATTGCCGCTGCCGGCCTGTCGGAATTCATCCCGGAAAACGGTACAGCCGGCATCGTGGACTTTGCTGTTGATTTCTACACGACGAACCAGCGCACACAGCGGGTTAAGGAATGGTTCAAGGAGAACCGCCCGGACGTGAAGATAAAGGAAGTCGGCTTCACGGACACCAACGCCGTCGGGCCCACTGCAGCCAATTTCATGACGGCAAACCCGGACGTCAACGGACTGTTTGTCATCTGGGATTCGCCCGCCATGCAGTCCGTGGGCGCACTCCGAAACGCCGGCGTGAACGTCCCGATCACGACGATCGACCTAGGCACCGAAGTCGCCGTAGAGATGGCCAGCGGCGGCTACATCAAGGCCATTGGCGCGCAGGAGCCCTACAACCAGGGAGTCGCCGAGGCGACAGCGGCCGCACATGCCCTGATCGGCAATAAGGTTCCGGCGTGGGTCGCCCTCCCGGCCGTCGCAGTGACGCCAGGAAACCTCTTGGAGAAGTACGAGGAGATTTTCCATTCCGCACCCCCACGGGAAGTCCTCGACGCTTGCGGCTCCTCGGGACTCTGCGGAGGACAGTGACATGGCAAGCATCAGCAAGCAAACAGCAGTAGAAGAAACAGGAATGAACGCGGCTACGGACGCAACGGACGTCGGCAGTGGCGGACAGGTCGGCAGCAGGCCGCTGCTCCACGCCCGTGGTGTCAGCAAGGCTTTCAGCGGAGTCTATGCGTTGAAGGACGTCGATTTCGATTTGCGTCCCGGCGAGGTCCACGCCCTGCTGGGCCCCAACGGCGCCGGAAAATCAACGTTGATCAAGATCCTCGATGGCGTCCAGCCCCAAGATGAAGGATCTGTCGAGGTGGACGGTCGTGAACGCGTCCAGTCGGACATCGCGACTGTTTTCCAGGAGCTCAGCCTCGTCCCGTCGCTCTCGGTTGCCCAGAACATCTTCCTGGGTAACGAACTGCACAACGCCTTCGGGATGGTGCAGAAGAAGAAGATGAACGCCGTAGCCAAGGAGCTCATCGACTCGCTGGGGCTGCACCTGCCGCCCGGGGAATTGGTCGAGAACCTCTCGGTCGCCTCCCGACAGCTTGTGGAGATCGCCAAGGCCATCCACCGGGACGCCCGTGTCCTGGTGCTGGATGAGCCGACTTCGACGCTGACCAAGGCAGATCAACTGCTGCTGTTCAAGAGCATCCGCGACATCCAGAAGTCAGGCGTGGGCATCATCTACGTCACCCACCGGCTCACGGAGGTCTTCGATCTGGCCGACCGCGTAACCATCATCCGCGACGGCAGGAAAGTGCTGACCGCTGACGTCGCGGATTTGGAGATGAGCTCGCTGGTCCGCGAGATCACCGGCTCGGAACCCCAAGAACCAGGGCCGCCGAAGGAAGCCTTCGACAGGTTCGCCCACCCCGAACTGCTGGCCCGCTCCTCCGGCGGACCGAAACTGCAGGTAACCAACCTCACCGGAGACCGTTTCTCGGATATCAGCTTTACTGCCGAGGCAGGGCGGATTGTGGGCATTGCCGGTCTGATCGGCACAGGCCGCACTGAGCTGTTGGAGACAATCGGCGGCATGCGCCGCAGCACCGGTGGGGAAATCAGGGTCAACGGCCGTGCAGTCCGTTTTAAGCATCCATGGGAGGCCCTCAGCGCAGGAGTGGCGCTGGTTCCTGAGGACCGGCACCGATCCGGCCTCGTGATGCAGCACTCCATCCAGCGAAACCTCACCCTGGCCCACTACAAGTCCCTGCGCAAGGGCGGCCTCGTGGATAACCGGGCGGCACGGTCACTAATCAAGGGCCTCGTGGAGACGCTGCAGGTGAAGACGAACTCGGTTGAAAGCCCCGTGCAGACATTGTCCGGCGGTAACCAGCAGAAAGTGGTCTTCGCCAAATGGCTTCAGCCTGGCATGCACCTCCTGCTTCTCGACGAACCGACCCAGGGCGTTGATGTCCGCGCCCGGCAGGAGATCTACAGGGTCATCCACCGGTTCGCGGAAGAAGGAGCGGCAATCGTCGTCGCTTCCTCAGACTTCGTTGAACTCCAGGAGTTGTGCGATGAGATCTACTTCATGACGTCCACGTCCATGAGCGACCCGGAGAGGGTCACGCCCGACATGACAGATCAGTACATTTATTCAAGACTCAATGAAAGGGTTCGTGAGAGCCATGAGCGCGATCACTAATAGCTTCAGCCTTACCCGGCCGCAATGGGGCAGCCGGTCCCCCCTGGACTTCATCCGCGAATACTTCGTGTATATCGCGCTCGTGGGCCTGGTGCTCTTCTTCTCCATCGCCTCGCCTGTCTTCTTCACCGTCCAGAACTTCGCCAACGTGGGCCGACAGACGGCAATCGTGTCCATCATCGCCGTCGGAGTCACGCTCGTCATTGTCAACGCCCAGATCGACCTCTCGGTTGGCAGCGTGTTCGCGTTGTCCGGTATGGCCTCCGCCCTGGCACTCCAGCACGTATCGAACTTCTGGCTGCTCGGTGCTCTGGCGGCCATCGCAGTCGGTGTCGTCTTTGGATTCGTCAATGGCTTCCTGACGGTGAAACTGGGAATTCCCAGTTTCCTGGTCACTTTGGGCATGCTTGGCGTTGCCCGTGGTATCGCTTTGCTTATCACGGACACCCGTCCTGTGCTGATCGCCAACCGGCCCTATTTCAGCATCTTTGGCGATAGCAGCATCCTCGGGGTTCCCATCGCAGTGGTCTGGACCGTCGTGATTGTTGGGCTTGGCTTCCTGCTCCTGCACAAGAGTGTCTTTGGGCTTCGGGTCTTCGCCACCGGCGGCAACCCCCAGGCCGCCCGCTTCACCGGCGTCAAGACCCACCGCACCGTGATTCTGTCGTTCGTCATTACCGGCGCCCTCGTCGGCGTGGCTTCCCTCCTGTTCACGGGCATTGCCCACGCAGCCCGCCCGGACGTTGGTGTCGGTCTGGAACTGGACGTCATCGCCGCGGTGATCCTGGGTGGGGTCAGTCTCTTCGGCGGCAAGGGAACTGTCATTGGAGCCCTTGCCGGATCCCTGATCATCGGCATGATGAACAATGGCTTGGTCCTCATGGGTGTCGATTCCTCAGTGCAGCAAATCATCAAGGGCGCAATCATCATTGCCGCCGTGTCCCTCAGCAAGAAATAGCAAACCCCGCAAAGGAGCGATTGAAATGTCAGCAATTGAAACACCGGGAAAGGGCTTCTTCCGGGTAGCCCAAAACAGTGACGGCGCATGGAGCTTCGTTGACCCCGAGGGCAAGCCCTTCGTCTCCCTGGCCCTCAACCACATCGACGACACCGACCTGCGATACCCCCACAACGTGGAAATCTTCGAGCGTAAATATGGCTCCCGGGAGTCATGGGCGAAGGGCGTCGTCCGGGACCTCCACGACCTTAACTTCAACACGATCGGCTGGACGTCCCAGTACATCAGCGGCGGCTGGGGCGAGGCCCTGGACTGGTTCGGTGACCCCGTTGACCTCGGCCACTCCCTGCCCTGGCCCGATCAACACCTGCTGGACGCCGGCATGCCCTACGTCGTGCAAATCCGTGTGCAAGAGATCGAGGACTGGAACGGCCACCCTGCCTTCCGGGATGTTTTTGGCGAGGACTTCCAGAAATACGCGGACTGGATCGCCCGACGAATGGTCTCCGACCACAAGAACAGCCAAAATCTTATCGGCTACTTCCTCGTGGACATCCCCGCCTGGCTGCCCCACGCCGCTGGCAGGTTCTGGCCTGGATTCGACGGGCTCACCCAAGAGGAACACGACAAGAAGCTATTCGACGTCGCAACCCAGTACTACAAGACCATCACTGAGGCCATCCGCCGCTATGACCCCAACCACCTGATCCTTGGCGACCGTTACAACGGCAACAAAGGCATCCCGGAAGCGGCCCTGCGCGCGATGGTCCCCTTCGTGGACGTCCTCTCCGTCCAGTACTTCACCGGCAAGTCCGACGAGGAGTACAAGACAATGATCGATGACCTTCGCCGCTGGCACGAGCTGACCGGTAAGCCCGTGGTCATCGCTGACATCGGCAACTGGGTACCAACGGACATGAACCCCCACCGGACCAGTGACATGAGCACGCACGCCGAACGCGGCGCGGACTACGTGAACGGGCTCGCCAAGGTGATGGCTGAGCCATGGATCATCGGCTGGCACTGGTGCGGCTATATCGAAAACCTCGGCCGCGGCTGGGGGATCAAGGACCCGCAGGACGAGTTCTATACGGACATGACCGACCAAATCCGGGAAGCCAACGCCAAAGCGCAGGCTGCAGCCGAACAACGCAAGTAACTGCCTGCCCCTTCCGGGTCCGGCCGACGGGGCCGAAGGTTTCCAGCCTGGGCACGCCTTGCCGACCGGACCCCCAACTTCGTAAACGTTCACGTAAAGCCCTTCCTCACTCTGAAAGGCAGCCCCATGAGACTCGGATACTGCACCATCACCTGGGGCGGCGTCGTCGGCCACCCGGCTGGCGTGACCAGCGTCAAAGACCTCTTCTACCTGACTCACGGGTCGATGGACGGCGCCGTCAAGGACATCGCCGCCGCCGGCTACCAAGGTGTGGAAATGTTCGACGGCAACCTCGCCGAATATAAAGACAAACCGGAACAGCTCCACGGCATCATGGCGGAATCCGGCGTCTCACTTGTCAGCGTCTATACCGGCGCCAACTTCATTTACGCAGACATACTCCCGGACGAGCTGCACCGCATCCAACAGGCCGCCGAGCTCGCCGCGACATTCGGAGCCGAGCGCCTCGTTGTCGGCGGAGGTGCCCGCCGCGCCGCCGGCACTACCGACCAGGACTACCAGCGGCTCGGTAAGGCTCTGGACACCGTCACCGACATCGCCGAGGCAGCAGGGCTCTCCGCCAGCTACCACCCGCACTTGGGAACCATTGTGGAGAGCCCGGCCGAGCTGGACCGCATCATGCCGCTCACCAGGATCGGCTTTTGCCCGGACACCGCCCACCTTGCCGCGGGAGGTGCCGACCCAGCAGCCACGATCCGCAAATACCGGGACCGGATCCATCACGTCCACCTCAAAGACCTGCACAAGGAAACCTTGTCCTTCCTGCCCCTGGGGCAGGGCGAGCTGGACTTCCCCGACATCATCCAGGCCATCAAGGAAAGCGGCTACGACAGCTGGCTCATGGTCGAGCTCGACGAGTACGGCGGGGACCCCCGGGCCGCGGCAGAAATCAGCCGCAAGTACCTCGAAGAACTCCTCCCCTAACCCCTCAATTCCGAAAAGGAACACGATCATGAAGAATCTTAACGTCGGCCTCATCGGAGGCGGCTTCATGGGCAAGGCCCACTCGCTGGCATACTCCGCCATGCCCATGTTTTTCTGGCCCGCCCCGGCTCTCCCCGTGCGCCACACCATCGCCGAAGCCAACGACCAACTCGCCTCCGAGGCAGCCCGCCGGTTCGGCTTCGCGAATTCCACCTCTGACTGGCGAGCGATCATCGATGACCCTGCGATCGATGTCGTGGACATCGCCACACCAAACCACCTGCACGCCGAGATCGCCATCGCCGCGGCACAGGCCGGCAAGCACATCATCTGCGAAAAGCCCCTCGCCCGCACCTTGGAGGAATCCAAGGCCATGTACGACGCTGTCCAGGATGCCAACATCGTCCACATGGTCGCCTTCAACTACCGCCGCACACCCGCCGTCGCCCTGGCCAAGAAGTACATTGAGGAAGGCGCGATCGGTCGAGTCCTCAACTTCCGCGGTACCTACCTCCAGGACTGGTCCGCCGACCCCAACTCCCCCCTGTCCTGGCGCTTCCAAAAAAACATCGCCGGCTCCGGCGCCCTTGGTGATATTGCCACCCACGTCGTGGACATGGCCCGCTACCTAGTGGGCGAATTCTCGTCCGTGAATTCGGTCCTCTCGACCTGGATCCCGGAACGTCCATTGCAGACCGGCGGCGCGGACGCCCTCGGCAACGTCCGCGGCGGCGAAGGGCCCCGCGGGGAGGTTGACGTGGACGACGAGGTGATGACCATGGTCCGTTTCGCCAACGGCGCGGTCGGCTCCATCGAGGCCACCCGCAACGCCTACGGCCGGAACAACTTCATCACCTTCGAAATCCACGGCACCGAAGGCAGCATCGTCTTCAACTACGAACGGCGCGACGAACTGCAGGTCTGCTTCGCCTCCGACCAAAACGATCGGCGTGGATTCCGCACCGTCTACACCGGCCCGGCTCATCCCTACGGTGAAGGGCTCTGGCCGATCGCCGCCCTGGGAATCGGCTACGGCGAAACGAAGATTGTCGAGGCACACGACTTCTTCAAAGCCATCACCGAAGGCGGCACCGTGAGCCCGAACTTTGCCGATGGCTACCAGACCGCACTCATCGACGACGCCATCGTCACTTCGGCAGACAAGGGCGCCTGGGTGGACGTACCAACGGTTGCGGAACTGACCTCAATATCCAAGAACTAAGGCGAAGCCTGAAGGGGCGTGGCCTCTGTGCCCCTTCAGGCGCGCCTCATGAATTCCCTTACCCGGACGCTTCGTCGCAGATCCCGTTTTAGCTGGCCAAGTGCCTTATCGCTGCCCGGCGGGCACCTGTCCGTGATGCAACAGTTCCGGTCCTGGCACCAAGCCTCCGCGCGCCTGGACACCGCTGACACGGAGTTTGAGAGACTGGGCGGGTTCGTGAACCAAGGAGGAGGGGGCTCCCTTATGGAGGCAGCAGCAGTAACCACGTGGATGTTCGTCGAGGAATCTCCTATCCCGCAGGATGTGCTGGAGCTGATGCTCCCCGGTGAGCAGCCGGTTGCGGCTTACAGGACGTTCCGGGACAGCGCCATCTTCACCACCAAGCGCATGATTGTCCGCGATGCCCAAGGCATCACCGGCAAGAAGGTGGAAGTGTACTCATTGCCGTACTCCGCTATCAACATGTGGTCTTCCGAGAACGCCGGAAAGTTCGATCTCGACGCAGAATTGGAACTGTGGACGCGGGCAGGCCATATCAAAATCAAGGTGGGCAAGAAAGTGGACATTCGCCGGCTCGACATGCTGATCGCTCATTCGGTCATCGGATCGCAGAACTAACCCGGACAAGATCGAAACGGCGGGAGGATTTCCTCCCGCCGTTTCGGGGCTCTGGGGCTGGATCAAGCCCCTAATTTCGACTCTGGTCTGCCGCTGGAGCCGATCGCTACGATGAGCCATGACCAGCAAGGACCCGTTGGAGTTCCTCCGACAGACCAATGAGCGCCATTCAGAGCAACAACTCGAGCTCGCTTCCAACGTCCTCGAAGCCTTCAACACCATGCACGACGCCGAGCGTGTGTTGTATCAAGCAAGACGCCGCTACATAGAGTCCTTCAAGAAGGCCAAGGGCGCCGGATGGAAGGCGCAGGAACTACGGGACGCCGGTTTTCCGTCACCGAAAGTTTCCGTGCTCAAGAGGAGAATGGACTATCGCTACCTTATGTTGCCGCCGGCGGGCCCTGTAGAAGCGTCGGACTCGGAGTCAACACCCAGTTAGCGCCTCTAGATCGTTCCGGCGCGGGCTGTCATGCCCTACGGGGCACGTCAGGCGGCGGAACCTGCTGAGGCGAGCGCCGCCGTCGTGGTTGCGACTGGCTCAACTGCCGGGGTCAGGAGCGTCTCCACCAGGTGCGGGGCGAAGTCCTCCTCGAGCGAGAGGACCACGCGGCACCGCGCGCCCTTCACGTCCGGGTACCCCGCGTACAGCCCGCGCATGTCGCACACGGTCTGCCCACGGCCTGGCCCGGAAGTGGTGTCGACGGCGGCACGCACCACAGGTGCCAGGGCCGGCTGCACAGCGCCAACAGCAAGCGCCGCGGCCAGCGGATCGTGCATGGCGGAGCAGGGCCGGCCGTAGATGCCCTCGTAGAACCGGAAGTAGTAGCCCAGCATCTCCCCCAGCGCCCGCGGCACCGGCGCCGCAGAAGCCAGCAACACCTGCCGGTGGGACTCCTCCAAAATGGAAGCCATGGTCACGTCCAGCGGCACCAGGGTCACGTCCCAGTCGGCGGCCAGCACCAGGGCGGCGGCCTCGGGGTCATGCCAGATGTTCGCCTCGGCCACGGGAGTGATGTTCCCCGGCGCCAGCGCGGCCCCGCCCATCACGGTCACCGACTCCACCAAAGACGGCAGCGCAGGCTCCAGCCGCAACGCCTCGGCAACGTTCGTCAGCGGCCCGATCGCCACCACCCGCAAAGCACCGGGATAGGAGTGAGCCAGCCTCACCAGCATCTCCGCCGCGGACTCGCCAACAACAGAAGCAGCAGAAGGCTCCAACGCAGCCTCCCCCACACCGTTCTCCCCATGCACCCACGGCGACCCGCCGCCAAAGGATCCAGCAAGCGGGTCGTGCGCCCCAACAGCCACCGGCACAGAAGCTGCACCAGCCAACGAAAGCAGGTCCAAAGTATTCCGGGCGCCAACGGCGGCACTGACATTCCCGCTCACAGTCCCAATCCCCACCACGGAAGCAAGAGGGGAGGCAAGCAGGTAGGCCAGGGCGAGGGCGTCGTCGATGCCGGTGTCGCAGTCCAGGTAAACGGGGGCAGTCACAATAGGTTCCTTCGCAACAGATAGAGGGGTTAGACCGTCTCGCCCTTGGGGGCGGCGACGAAGAGGCTGACGATGAACGCGGCGGCGGTGATGCCCACCGAGATCCAGAGGGCGGTGGCGTAGCCCGCGGAAGTACCAAAGGCGGCGAAGGGCGCCACGAGCACGACGCCGAGGCTCGCCCCGATCCCGAACGACGCGCCGTTGATGCCGGGCAGCGCAGCCGGGGCTTCCTTGGGCGACAAAAGCACCGAGAGCCCGTTGATGGCGGTGAGGAAGAAGCCGTTGTAGAAGATGCCCAGGCAGGCAATGGCAATGAACACCGCCACCGGGCTGGAGGAAAACGCGGCGGCCACCACGGCACAGGCCAGGCTCAGCGACGTCCCCAGCCGCAACGTCCGCACCCACCCGCGCCGGTCCGCGAGCCACCCCGCCAAAGGTGCGGCAAAGACGCCAATCAGCGCGGCCGGGGTGAGGAACAGCAAAGCTGAGATGGAGGCGGAAAGCCCGAAGCCGCCGTCGTTATCCTGGCTCAGCAGCACCACGGTGAAGTTGATGACCGCGAAGATGCCGGCCAGGGTGAGGACGGTGGTGGCGATGACCGGCCACACCTGGCGGGAGCGCAGGTGGTGCACGGCGATGAGCGGGTGGCTGCGGCGCTTCTCGATCAACCAGAATCCCGCGAAGGACAACACGGTGCCGGCCAGCAGGGCCAGGGCGGTGGGCGACGTCCAGCCGGCGGCCGAACCGTCGGACACGAAGTACGTCAGGAACACCAGGAACAGCGAGAGGGAGCCGGCGCCCCACCAGTCCATGGCACCGCGGACCCCAACGGGACGCCCGGCGGGCACCAGACGGAAGATGCACAGAGCGGCGATGGCGGTGAGGACCAGCACGACGACAAAGATGGACCGGAAGCCGAGGGTCTCGGCCATAAGGCCGCCCACGTAGCCGTCCACGCCGCCCACTCCCCCGTTGATGGCGGCGATGATGCCCACGGAGGTGCCGAAGACCTTGGCCTGCAGGTTCTCGCTGAGCACGATGTAGGCGAGCGCGAACACGGCGCTGGAGACGCCCTGCAGGAACCGGCCGGAGACGAGCAGCGGCAGGGTGGGCGCGGCGATGCAAAGGATGGTGCCGGCTCCCATGATGCCCAGGACCAGCAGCAGCGCGGCGCGGCGGCCGATGAAGTCGCTCCACCGGCCGATCACGGGTCCGGCGATGGCGCCGGCCAGGAAGAACATGGACTGGACGGGGGCGGCGCTGTCCGCACTTTCGCCGAAGCTTGCGGCGATCTGCGGCAGCGCTGGGGTGACCATGCTGGCGTTCAGCTGGAAGGACAGCACGCCCAGCAGCAGGGTGGAGATCAGCAGGGCGGCGCGGCGGCCGGAGAGCCTGGTGGCGTCGTCGTCGGGAAGTACGACGGCGGCGCCTCCTTGCGCGGGCGGCGCGGCTGCGGCGGGGGTCGGGGTGTTCACATCAAACTCCTTTGTTCGAGCAGAAGGGATCGTCTTTCGTGGCGATTCGAGTTGTTATACAACCATGTATGACTCACAAGTACAACCATGCGCTACACTTTTTCGAAAGCCCGGCCGCTTCCGGCCCTCCCCCTTCAGAGAGTTTTGCCATGAACACAACACGTCCTGCCGTCACCGTGGTCGGCAGCATCAACCTGGACCTGATCGCCACCGCCGAACGGCTTCCGACGGCGGGCGAAACCATCGGCGGCGCGGTCCTGTCCGAGCAGCCCGGCGGCAAGGGCGCCAACCAGGCCGCGGCCGCGGCGCGGCTGGGCGGCAGCGCCCGGATGGTCGGCGCCGTGGGCCAGGACGCGTCCGGGCAGCGAATGCTGGACGCGCTGGCTGCCGCGGGGGTTGATACCTCCGACGTAGCCGCCCTCCCCCAGCCGACCGGAACAGCGCTGATCGTGGTGGACCGCGACGGCGAGAACCAGATCGTGGTGTGCCCGGGCGCCAACTCGCACCTGTCGCTAGACGGGGTGGAGTTCGGCCAGGAGGAGACGGTGCTGTGCCAGCTGGAGGTCGGCCTGAATGTGGTGCTGGAGGCAGCGCGGAAGGCACAGGGCTTCTTTGTGCTAAACGCGGCGCCGGCGATGGACCTGCCGGCAGAGCTGCTGGAGCGGTGCGACCTGGTGATCGTCAACGAGAGCGAGTACGCCCTGATCCCGGCGTTGGCGGAGGCGAAGCTGGTGGCGGTGACCTACGGCAGGGACGGTGCGGCGATGTTCGAGCACGGCCGGAAGGTGGCCGCGGCGCCGTCCGTTGCCGTGGCGGTGGCGAACACGGTGGGCGCCGGTGACGCGTTCTGCGCTGCCCTGGTCCTGGCGCTGCGGAGCGGGCTGGACTACCCGCGGGCGTTGGCCGTGGCGAATGCCGTCGGTGGTTACGCGGTGGGTGATCCGTCCTCGCAGCCGGATTTGGCACAGCTGGGTCACTACGTGGAGCGGACCGCGGCTGCTTCCGGCGCTTCCTCGTGACTGTTCTGTTCCGGCGGGCGGTGCCGGCGGACTTTCCGGAGGTCCGGCGGATCAGCCGTGAGGCCTACCTGCGGGCCGGGCACTTCGCCGCCGACCACCCGTACATGAGCGTTCTGGAGGACGTGGAGCACCGCGCCGAGCATGCGCAGGTGTGGGTGGCCGAGGCCGGCGGGAAGGTGGCGGCAGCGGTGACGCTGACGTTTGCCGGACAGCCGTACAGCGAGATCGCCCGGGACGGGGAGCTGGAGTTCCGGATGCTCGCCGTCGACCCGGCGCACCAAGGCAGCGGTGTGGGCCGGGCCGTGGTGCGGCAGATCGTAGAACACGCCCGGCAGCTCCCCGGCATTGAGGCGATCAGCATCACCAGCGCCACATTCATGGAGCGCGCCCACGGCCTTTACCGGTCGCTGGGCTTCCGCCGCGCGCCGGAGCGGGACTGGTACGTGCCAGGCGAGGACGTGCTGCTGCAGGTGTTTAAGTTGGAACTCTAAGCGTAAGTTGGAGCTCTAAGCGCCTTATTGAGGGCGGACGAAACTGCCCACGGAAAGGAGGCCGGGAAGGCTGAGGGCAAACGCGCAGCGCGAGGAGATCTACCACCTTGAAGGAGCAAAGGCTTGGCCTCCGCGGAGGAGCTCTCCGCCCGGTCCGAGGTGACCTCCTCAACCTTCCGCCGCGACTTGGCTAACTTCGGCGCCGACTTCGCCAGTTCCAACCACGCCAAGCGCGACAGGATCCCCGTTTCTGGGTCAGCAGCGTCAGGCTGAACGACGACGGCCTGACCACCTGCCAACGGTGTAGTTAGGTTGACCAGCTCCACCATGGAAGCAGGCCAACATCGAGGATTCACCATGGCGATCATTGAATCCTGGGGATTAGAGTTCTCCACAACCGCCCGATATCATCGCCGGCAAACACACAGATTCCGCTGTCCTCTTGGGTCCGAGGGATGCCTGGCCGCGGCCGACCCCGTTTCAAGAACGGCCTCGAAACAAAGTCCTGAGGTCAGTTACTTGCGCTCCTCCGTGATCTGACTGGAGCCCTCGAGTTCACGCCAATCGGGTACGAGAGCGGTCATCATGGCGGTGAAGACCTTGCCGTGAGAGCGATAGCGCAGGTGGAGAAGCTCGTGCACGACGACGTAGTCCTGAAACTCCTTGGGCATGTCTACGAGGTCAGCTGCCAAGCTGACAACTCCGTCGGGGGCACACGAGCCCCACTTTGTCTTCATGTCGGCAATCACAATACGCGAGGGGTTCACGCGAATCTTGGTCGCCCAAGCCATCGCCTTTCGCGTCAGGATCTGGTCGGCGGTCAAGACCATCTTTGGTCGTGCCATCAGACTTTATCCAAGACATTCATGACGTTCTCGATGATTTCGTTGCACTCCTTGACGGGAACCTTGCTGTCAAGTAACGGCTTGTAAAGACCGCTGCGGAGGCGACGACGCTCGTCAATGTTCTGCTTCCAGTGTGGGAACTGATCCACCGCAATTTCAATTGTCGTCGCGATTCCCTGTATGTCCGCGGCCGACTCCACCAGCGCCGGCGCCTTGCTTAGAGTCGTATAGATACCGAAGGCGCGATCAGACAGGCCGCTCTTTCTTGCGAATTCACGCAGCTTGTCCTTCTCCTCGGCTATAGTCTTCAGCTTGCTCAGGGCGGCGAGGCCGCTAACTTTGCGTTCCTCGAGGCCCTCGATGACGCGGTCCGCCTTCTCCTTGATGCTTTGTAGCACTACTGCCGAAGCCGGGCTGTCCTCCATTTCCTTCCGCAAACCGCGGAGAAGGTTATAGATTTTCTCCTCCGGAGGGCCGTCATCGTTGCCAAGTGCCTGGAGAGTCTGCACGTCGAAGGTGGCCACTTTAGTGAAACGACCAAGACGTTCCTGAGTGGCGCTCTCCTCAATCAAGCGTTTGGTCTTGTGCTCAAGGTCGGCAGTAAAGCTGGTGGCCTCAGAGTAGGCATTGCGAACCGCCGCATACAGGACAGAAAGCCGCTTATAAGTCGCGATGTGATCGCGCAGCTCCGCCGACGGCGAGAGGATCTCCCACAGCGACGCAATATCACGGTAGTCGTCAAAAAACTTCTTGCGTTCCTCCGGCGAAATGAACTTGCCATACACCAGGCTCTCCAGCTGTTGGTCGGCACCCTGTTCATTATCAACCTGGAGGTACTCCTTCGATGCGGCGCCGATCTTACGAAGCACGTCCGCCGTGAGAACATCAAGGTCCTCAAGTACACCCTTCACGTCCTCTGAGTCGAAACGCAAGGCCTTGTCTAATTCCTTAAGAATGCCGACGAAGTCAATAACGAGCCCTACCTTTTTTTGCACACCCTCGCTGTCGATATATGGTCGGTTCACACGGGCGAGCGCCTGAAGCAAGACGTGGTCGCGCATTGGTTTATCGAGGTACATGGCGTAAAGCACGGGCGCATCGTAGCCGGTGAGTAGTTTGTCCGTGACGATGAGGATCTTAGGATGCTGGTCGGGCTTCTTGAACTGTCGGCGTACTTCCTTCTCCCGGTCAGCCGACAACTGGAGTGCATGGACATCGGGGCGGTCGACCACATCGTTGACATTGTCGCTGTAGACCACCTCGGACCACTCAGCCGGCAGGAGCTCGTCGAGCGCTCGCTTATACTTCGCGCATGTTTCGCGATCGACGGCGACGAGGAAAGCCTTGTACCCGAGGGGGTCGACGTTCTTTTTGAAGTGATCGGCGACAAACTCGGCCACCTGCTTGACACGACTGTCAGCCCCGAGGAAAGTGCGTATTCCGACGGCTCGCTGTAAGACCTTATTGAGTTCATATATATCCGTCACGTCCTCGTCAGACGCGAGGGCATAGAACTGTTCATCGAGGTCCTTGGGTCCCACAGACATCGAGGAAGGCGCCAACATGTACTTGATTGGCCGCGTTGTCTCGTCATCGATCGATTCGATGATCGAGTACTTGTGCAGATAGCCCTTGTCGTCCTGAGAGCCGAAAATCTGGAACGAGCCGGAGCCGCCTCCGTCTGTTCCTCCGACCGGCGTGCCAGTGAAGCCAATGATTGTGGAGTTGGGCACCGCGGCCATCAGATAGGAGCCTAGATCGGCCGCTACTGAGCGGTGGGCCTCATCGATGAAGACATAGATGTTCTCGCGGCTGGAGCTGTCCTTCCGGATAGTCTCGAACTTGTGGATCATCGAAACTACGAGCCCGCGGAAGCCTGAGTCGAAGATGTCCTGCAGATCGTCCTTGCTGTTGGCTCGCCGGACCGGGATGTCGTTCGCCTGCATCTCACCAAGCAGCCTTTCGACCCACTCCTTAAGCTGGCCTTCGAGCTCCGTCCTGTCGACGACCAAGATGACGGTGGCATTCTTGAAACGGTCCTTCTGGCTCAGAATCAATTGAGCCGCGGTCAGTAATGTGAAGGTTTTACCCGAGCCCTGGGTGTGCCAAACCAGCCCACGGTTCTTCGTCGAGTCCTCGCAGCGTTCGACTACGGCGTCGACGGCCTGCCTCTGATGCTCGCGGAGAACAGACTTTCTGGTCTCGCCGTCCTCCATGTAGAAGAGCACCCACTCGCGAAGCGTTCGCAAGAAGTCATGCGGCTCGAAGAACGCCTGCACGGCCTCCCGGTAGGACTCGTCACTCGTGTGTTTCCATTTGAAGAGCATGCGACGGTTAACGTTCCAAGTGACGCCGTACCAGTAGTCGATTAAGTGCGTCTCGTTATGGAGTTGCGCCTGGGCGAGGAGCTCGGGGGTCTCCATTTCGTAGCGTCGGAGTTGGGTGACGGCTTTGGTAAGGGCGTCGCGATCCTTTGGGTTCTTGTGCTCGATGATCGTGACCGGGATGCCATTAACTACGAACATTACGTCAGCACGATTTCCCTTGGCTCGAGCCGGCGGCTCGATCTTCCACTCCCACGTGACATGCAGAGCATTTCTGTCGGGGAAGGAGTAGTCCACAACCAAAACTGGGCGGTGACGATGCTCATTTTCATCATTCCATTGGCGCTCACCTCGCAGCCACCGAAGCACCTCCCGGTTGCCCTCGATAGTGGCCGGAAGTGCTTCAATTCTCTCTACAATGTCTCGCGCCTGCGCCTCAGTTAGCCACTGGTTGAGCTCCAGGAGCTTTTTCTCCAGGACATTTGAGAACAACATGTTCGCCCGCCCACGACGCATACGCTCCGCCTCTTCGGGGGTGAGCTGCTCCCAGCCAACTCCTGATGCATGGTTGACCATCGGGAATTGCACCGATTTGGCCTCGGAAATCTTGATCTGTGTCATGACGCCCTACCATTGATCCGGTGCAGAGCGCTGAAGTCGAGATCCCCGACCAATACATCGCCAGTCAACAGCTTGTGCAGCAATGATTCGAATAGTTGGTCCAGGACCTCTCGCTTACGGCGGTGAAGGTCAATCTTGCGATCGATCGCATCCAGTGCCGCGACGATCTCCTGTTGTTCCTCGAGGGTCGGCGGCATCGGGACGATCATCCCTCGCAGGAAGCCACACGTCAGCGCCCCCTTGGTGCTGCCCCCACCCGAAGCGACTGCACGCAGGTATTCGTACTGAGTCTCCAGGTACCCGCGTATAAACTTGGGTTCGGCCCTTTCGAGATCCGGCTGAAGGTAGGCCAGGTGCTGATTGATCGTCGCTGGGACGCTTAGAACGGCGGCATGACCAAGGGTCTTCCCCTGTCCAGTGATGGCAACCAAAACTGCCCCGGGTTCGAGCACAGGCAAGTGACACTCCCTCAGGGCAAGGTCCGTCACGAACTGCTCCGCCTCCCGAATATCACGGTCGTAGACCTTCGCGCTATTCAGCCACGGAAAGTTTCCCTCGTCCCAGTAGGACCTAGTGGATCGCTTTGGGGTCGAGCCGTTGCCAATCCTACCGAGTTCCCCCAGAGGAACAAGTTGCCAACTCTCGGGGACAGGACCGATCTGGGTGGCCTTTTGCGCCTCGCTCCGTAGTCCCCGCGTGAATAACTCCTTCATGGCCGCAGCCTTCGTCTCCAACGCCACTGCAATTGCGTTCTTCTCGAACGTGGCAGCAACATGAATCAGCTCAAGCGCATCCGCCGCCTGTGACTGAGCGACAATACCGATGTCAGGCATTGGAAGGTTCAGAAGCAACTCCTCAGAGACTCGCTGACGTCCAGTAGAGCCTTCCATTCGTTCGGCGACGTAGTGCCGGATATCCGGATGAAGCAGATAGAAGAATAGGAATCGTGGATCGTCTTTGGCTGTCAGGGCGTGGAGTGGGATCACTTCGGTGGTGGCATAGGCGTAGGGCTGTTCCAGGGAATCGATCAATGCTTGCTTGCCATTTTCGAACGACGGCGTGATCTTGGCGACCAGCACGTCACCTCGCTCGAAATAAGTACCGCTTGTGATCTCTCCAGGGGCTTTTACGACAAATCTATCTGGAGCGTACGCCCCGCCTTGCGGAATCACGTCCATCGGGAAGAAAGCGAGGGTCTCGTATTCGTGCCGCCTTATCGAACGGGGCTTCCTGGTCACACCAAAGCGATCACCGATCCGTGCCCAGGGGCGACCATCCTGGAAAGCAAGATCAAGCAGACTCATTGAGGACTCCTGCCAGTACAGCGGATAGGGCTTCGGTAAGCCGGCGGCTCTCATCCTCCAGGGCCTCAAGCTCGCTGACCAGCTCATGCAGGGGTCTCACCTCGACTTTGCTGGAGGTGCTCGCCCATTCGCTAGGGTTGAGCTTGTAGTCCTTAGCTATAGCCTGACTGAGATCGATAACTGCTACCTCGCCGTCGACAGGCTGACCATTGTTGTAGAGCTGGGCAAGCTGGGCAACGTCCGCCTCGGCGAGGTGATTCTTGGGTTTGCCCTTCGTGAAGCGCTTGCTGGCGTTAACCAGCGTGATTTTGCCTTTTTTGGACTCGGGCTTTCGCTTGTTGATAACGACAATCACGCCTGAGGCGGTCGTGTTGTAGAAGAGGTTGTCGGGAAGCACGATGACTCCCTCGATGAGGTCATTATCGACAAACCACTTGCGGATGTTGCGCTCTTTGTCCTCGTTCTTCGAGCCCGAACCACGGGTGACCGAGCCCGTGTCTAGGACGACGGCAGCGCGTCCAGTGTCTTTAAGAACGGACAAAGTGTGCTGCAGCCAAGCCCAGTCGCCCTTGCCGGACGTTACGCCGCCATTCGGAATGAAACGGTTGTAGGGATCGTCTTCGAAGAGGCTGGTGTCGAATGGCTGGTTCCACATCGGATTCGCGACGACGAGGTCGAACCGATCGAGCGATCCTGACGGGGTACGAAACTTCGGATTGATCATCGTGTCACCACGGCGCAGGTCGACATCCATGTCGTGGATGATCGCGTTCATCCGTGCAACTGCATAGCTCTCCGCTTGGAGCTCCTGCCCGTAAAGCTTCAACGGTACCTTTGCCGTAGGGTCTAGCTCGTTGGCAACGAGCTGCAATTTGATGAGTAGCCCTGCCGAACCGCTAGCGTAATCATGGCAGGACTGCCCCGGCTTAGGACGGAGGATGCGGGCCATCAGGAACCCCACCTCGGTCGGGGTAAAGAACTCACCAGCGCTCTGACCCGACCCCTCCGCGAACTTGCGGAGCAGATACTCGTAGGCCCGGCCGAGGAAGTCGGGCTGCACGTCAGCGAGACCCAAACGATAGCGAGGATCTGAGTACGTCTCCACGACGCCGTTCAGTTTAGCCGGATTGATGTCACGCTCGCCGTTACGCTCGGCAGCGAAGTCGACGACGTCGATAACACCAGCGAGACTCGGATTGTACCGGACTACCGCCCGCACGGCCTTGGTAAGGTGCTCACCGATGTCGCGAGGCCGGGTTGAACGGCCGCGCTCGTCGTCGGGCCAATCGTGCTGTGCACGGCCGCTGATAACAGCCCAACGCGCCTCTGCAGGTAAGTAAAAGCGGAGAAGGTCGTGATCGTTGTCCGCGATCTCAAGGGCAACGTTGCGGTCGCCGTATTCCTCCGAGAGCCGGTCAATCTCATCGTCGAATACATCCGACAAACGCTTAAGGAACAAGAGAGGAAGCAAATAGTCCTTAAACTTGGGCGCGTCCTTCTCTCCCCTGATCGAGCAGGCCGCATCCCACAGCATCTGTTCCATCGGCTTGGTGGTCGGAGTGGCCGGCTTGGCCAGGCGACCCCGTCGACGGGTGATAATAGTGCCTCCAAGGACAGGAGGAACGTCGAGATCAACACCTGCCTCCTCGGCCAATGCAGTGATCCTGGCCAGCTGGGCCTTCTGAGGCTTGTTCACGCCCCCCTCCCACCTATTGACCGTGGCGAACGATACACCCAGCCGCTCAGCCAATTCAGCCTGAGTAAGGTCGAGGTTGGCACGAATCGTTTGCAGGAGCGGAGGATCAATCGCTAGATCTGTCATGTTTGTTATATTTGCATAATGATATGAGGACGGCAACCTTTAGCCGCGCCCGCCTTAGTGCGCCACGGCTGCCGCAGTAGCGAACACATCCGCCGGCATCGGCCGGTGGAGCTTCCAGGTAATCGCAATCGGTTTCTCCCCCGAGTGCTGCACATAGTCGACCTGCCCGAGGCACGTATAAGGAACTGTCAGCCCGGTCTCGTCGTCGGCCGTGTCCCTCGTGAAGATCAGAATCCTCGAGCCGTGGGAGGACCGGTCCAGATATCGGCGCCCGGTCGGGCTATTCGGTGATGTAGCGTTCTGCGACTCCCAATGGAACAGCTCCGGGCTGATCGCGTAGTCCTTGTACATCGTGGTCGCGGAGTGCTTCTTGTCGTCCTTATTCAGGGTGACAAAGAAGGCATCTGTGGAAGTTGCAGGACACCATGCAACGCCTTCCCGGTGCTGGACGTTCTTGCCCTGTTCCAGCGAGCCGTACTGCAGCGCAGCCAGAACCTCTTCGCGCCGGTAGGTGGCATGCGACAACAGCGGAATATGCTGCAACCCTGCACCCGGGCTCTTCGCTGCATGTTTGGACGCCGCTACTCCCAGCTTCACCACCTGGCGGATCTCGCGGCACACAAACTGGTAGCCGCGCAGATGGTCCAGTCCGCCGTCGTACGTTGTAAACCCGCCGCCGTCATCCCACAGCGTGAAGAAGAGCATGCGCGCGAAAGCCTTTTCACGCATGCCGAGGTCCGCATAGCGGGGCGAGTTGGGGGCAACCAGCATCGAATAGGCGGCCGCACGTTCCGGATCGTCCACGTGAATCAGCGCGGCCATGCGGCCCAGCAGCTTCTTCTCCTCCGCGTCCGACAGCTCCTCGAGCTTCCCGCGCAACACGGTCTCCAGGGGTGAGAGCCCCTCGATCAGTCCCGCCTGCCGGAGGTACCCGGTCCACGAGTCCCTGGTGGACCGGTAGATCGTCTTCACGTCGTTCCCGGACCGCTCCAGATAGGCCTCCAGCTCGGTCTCGGCGTAGGAGGCGATATCCCGGACCAACTGTGCCCGGTTGAACCGCAGCTGTGCCTTGATGTTGTCCAGGACCACCTTCTGCGCCACCCGGTCCAGCACGATCTGCGAGCCGGACGGCAGGTACGGGAACTCGTCCTCGACAGCCTTCTCCAACTCCTTGCGCCCGTAGCCGGTCAATGCCCGGTAGCGCAGATCAAAGCGGAACTCACGGCGCTGCTGGCCGATGAAGTCCAGGACCGTCAGCACGGCTTTGCCCTCGGCACGGCGCAGCCCGCGTCCCAGCTGCTGGAGGAAGACCGTGGCGCTCTGGGTGGGCCGGAGCAACAGGATGGTATCCACCTGCGGCAGGTCCAGGCCTTCGTTGAAAAGGTCGACGGCGAAGATGCAGTTGATCTCCCGCCGCCCCAGGCGCCTGAGGGCTTCCTCCCGGTCAGCATTGTCAGTAGTCCCGTCGACGGCGACGGAGGCAATGCCCGCTCGGTTGAACACCTCGGCCATGTAGCGGGCGTGCTGGACGGAGACGCAGAAGCCGATGGCCCGCATCTGGTCGGTGCTGGTGACCTTGTCCCTAAGTTCGCGGATCACCTTGGCGGCGCGGGCGTCGTTTCCGGTGTAGAGGGCGCTCAGCTGCGTGGTGTCGTAGTTGCCGCGCTTCCACTCCAACTGGCTCAGGTCGACGTCATCGGAGACGCCGAAGTAGTGGAACGGGACCAGCAGGTCCGCGTCCAGAGCGTCCCACAGCCTCAGCTCGCTGGCCGTGCGGCCTTCGAAGAACTGCTTGGCGACGTCGACGCCGTCACCGCGTTCAGGTGTCGCGGTGAGCCCAAGGAGCAGTTGCGGGCTCAGGTAGTCCAGCAGGCGACGGTAGGTGGGCGCCATGGCGTGGTGGAACTCATCAATGACGACGACGTCGAAGAAATCCGGCTCCAGCTGCTCGATGCGGAGGGAAGACAGCGACTGGACGGACGCGAAGATGTGCTTCCACTCCCGCGGCTTGTGGTCCCCCACGTAGAGCTCACCGAAGGCGCCGTCCTGCATGACGTCACGGTAAGTGCGCATCGCTTGCTTCAGGATTTCCTGCCGGTGGGCGACGAAGAGGAGTTTTAGGCTTCTTCCGGCGGTCTCGGTAAGGCGCTTGTAGTCCAGGGCGGCGATGACCGTCTTGCCGGTCCCGGTGGCCGCGACAAGCAGGTTGTGATTGAAGCCCTTGAACCGCTCGGCTTCCAGGTCCTCCAGCATCTCCTCCTGGTGCAGGAACGGCTGAACTTCAAGGCCGGTAATTGCATCCGGCGCCGCGGTGCGCCGGCCGCCGTTCCGTTCCAACGCAGCGTCCAGCTTTTCGCCGTCGCGTTCCGGGTCGTAGCTCTGGAACGCCCGCTGCTCCCAGTAGCTGTCGAACGTGACCTCGAACTTCTGCAAGAGGGCGGGCGTTGCGATGGAACTGAGGCGGACGTTCCATTCAAGCCCGTCGAGGAGCGCAGCCTGGCTCAGGTTGGAGCTGCCTACGTAGGCGGTGTCGAATCCGGTGTTGCGACGGAACAGCCATGCTTTGGCGTGCAGCCTCGTGGCCTGGGTTTCGTAACTGATCTTGACTTCGGCCCCGTACCGGCTGACGAGCTCGTCAATGGCACGGCGTTCGGTGGCACCCATATAGGTGGTGGTAATGATCCGGAGCTTGGCGCCGCGCTCCTTGAGTTGCTGCAGGGCTGGTTCCAGCAGCCTCAGTCCGGTCCACCGGACGAAGGCGCAGAGAAGGTCCACGGTGTCGGCGGACCCGATTTCGGCTCGGAGTTCCGCGGCCAGGTTGGGTTCGTCCTTGCTGTTAGTCAGCAAGGCGGAATCGCTCAGTTTGGTGTAGGGGCGGCGCAGGCTGCGACCTTTGAGCTTATCCGGGCGGTGGAGAGACTGGAGCTGGGTTGGACCCGGGGCGATGCGGTCTCGAGTGTTCAGTTCCTGGAGGAGCCTGTTGGCGAGGGCGACGCGGTCTGTGGGTTGGGCCGAGGCGAGGGCGCGCCGGACGGCGTCGGCGACGTGGCGGGCGAGTACGTCCGCGGAGTCTTCGTCCTTTATGTCTGCGAAGACTGGGTGGAGTCCTTGCTCTTGCTTCAGATGGTCGCCGAGCCCATCCGTGTTGAGCAGCTCGTACAGGCCCTCGGGCAGCTGTCCAGCTGCCAATCCCCCAAAGAAGTTAGTCACCGCGCCAGGCTACTAGCGATCACAGTCGGAGCATGGGATGCCGCGGGTCAGCCAGCTCGCATGGTGTCCCATCTTGACGTTCAGCACGAACTATCGCATGCTTGAAACCTGCAAACCATGCAAGACCCGCAAGCACTGCAACACCTGCAAGCTCAGGGTTTTCGCGCGGGATGCGGCTAGCGAAACCACTCAAAAGACAAATAAAATATCTAAAAATAAAAATCTAAAAATCCTAAAAACGACAAATAATACGAATAAAAAATAAAAGGATTCCTTATGAGTGCAGTAGTTTCACGTACCCAATTTCCCAAGGAAGTCGCAACAGCTCTAGGTATCTCAGTTGATTCAGTCGCTCGTTACGCTAAGGAAGGCCTCATTCCATTCGAGGTAACCCCCAAGGGACATCGACGTTACAACGTCGAGGAGGTTCGAGAGGCACTTGCCTCAGCATTATCTCCCCAGCCTCTGCGTCTGGGAGCTTCTCCCGAATTTAAGGGTGGGAAGCTCATTGCGGGCCCAGAGGTGCAGGTCAGCCCACAGTCCTTGCTTCAGGAGGATTTGCGGGCGACTCGAACACTCGAATCGGCGGAAAGCCCGGCCGACGATATAACGGATGGCCGTAGCAGCAACTCCGTGTTTGATGAGGTCTTAGGTCATTCGCGAAGGGTGCTTGTCGCAGCCAGCCGATGAATGACTAATTGCAAACCAGACTCCGAGCAGAAGAGAAGACATGAACGAAACGGCCGCACAACAGTCCTCACTGACCTTGGCCAACGTTATGACTCGCCTGAGCACCATTTCCCAAGGGGACGTAATTTCTCTGGGTGCGGTCAATATCGTTGGAGTAGGCCACAGTGCTGCTTGGAACTCCACTGCACAGCATGAAGGCCTTGCCGAGATAGAGCCAGGGGAGGAAGTGTGGTCTCTTAGCATTGAGAGCGATGTGGGGTGGTACGTAGTGATCACACAAGACTGCGATATTGCACGGTCCCCGCAGATCGAGCCGTGTCTAGTCGTATGCCCCGTCAAGTACGTTCCATCCCAGGACTGGCAAGCCCTGGCCTCAGGTCCGAGGTCCCCGCGATACTTCCCACTTCCGGATGACAAATTTCCGGGGATGGACGGAAAGCTCCCCATAGCCGACCTGAGGTTTCTCACCAGTGTCGACAAAACTGCGCTACTGCACCCTAGCGTTAAAGTCCTCCATCCCCTCTCGGCGCCTCAGCGGGCGAATTTCGGTCGTTGTATCGGTTCCCGCTATGCGCGGGTGCCCCATCCTGACAAGCTGGAACAGGATGTGCTTCCGAAGGCGGCCACCCTCATCCGCAAGCTAGCCAAGAAGTACGCGGCTGGCGACACCAGCGATCCTGAAGTCAGGCTGGTCGGCGCCGCGAGGGGATGGTATCTAGGCGGAAACGACAAACGCGTGGTCTTCATTCCGATGATCTCCGAAGCAACAGCCAAGGCCTCAGGCCTTTGGAACACCACCGCTGGGGACTTCGACATGAAGAGCATTGAGAGTGGCCAGAAACGCCTCCGCAACCAGCTCCTTGCGTCTCTTCCTGCCGGGGCCGGCTACGCATGCTCAGTGGAATCGCGCACCTTGCACTCAACCTCCGCCGCTGACCTCCTGGAGTGGTCAGAATGGATAGTTGAAGAGATACGCGAGACGCTCTGACTTCATGACTTCCTAGTTCTGCCGTCCGCGCAGCATCCGACATGCGTTTCTCCGCCCCAATCGGGTTTTGGGCGGAGAGACGCAGTCGAAGCCATACGGACACACTCCACACTCGTATGACCGGCCACTCACGATGGTCAGTCGATGAGCACCGGCTGTTTGTCATCGTCCGAAGACTCCACGTGGGTCAGAGCGTCGCGCTTCCGGTGGTTCAGCCAGTTGGCCGCCGCAAGAACCGCCACGAGTGCAAAGGTGCTGAGCAACTGCGGGCGGGAGTCCTCGCCGATGAAGCCCACGGTGAAGATCGCGGCCAGGATCAGCAGGCCAAGGCCTGTGAACCACGGGAACCCGGGCATCCGCAAGGGAAGCTCCGTTCCGTCCCGGTCGGCTCGGAGCCGCAGCGCGAGCTGGGCCAGGAGCGCGGACGTCCACACCAGCAGGCACGTCGACCCCACGATGTTTAGCAGAACGCCAAGGACCATCTCGGGGAACATCAGCTCCAGCACCACCGTGACTACGCCGAAGGCGACACTGGCCAGGACCGCGACCACCGGCACCCGCGCCGAAGACACCGAAGCAAGCCAACGCGGCGCTTCGCCGCGCTCAGCGAGGGAGAACGCCATTCGGGAGGCGCCGTAGAGGTTGGCGTTGAGGGCAGAGAGCAGGGCCGCGACGGCCACCAGGGTGATGGCGGTGGCTGCGCCGGGCATGCCGGCAGCTTCGAGCACCGCGGCGAAGGGGCTCTTCAGTCCTGCCGAACCAACCGGAACCACAGCTGCGATCACGAAGATGGCACCGATGTAGAACACCAGGATGCGCCAGAGCACCGTCCGGACGGCCTTCTTCACGCTGCGGGCTGGCTCGGCGGTTTCGGCTGCGGCCACGGACACAATCTCGGTGCCGCCGAACGCGAACGCCACCACGAACAACGCCGTCGCAATACCGCCGAACCCGCTGGGCGCGAAGCCCTCCCCCATGAAGTTACTCAGGCCCGGTGACTGCACGCCCGGAATCAGGCCGAAGAGCAGCGCGAAGCCCACCAGCAGGAACCCGACAATAGCGGCCACCTTGAGCAGGGCGAACCAGAACTCGAACTCGCCGAAATTCTTCACGCTCGTCAGGTTCACGGCGGTCAGCACCACGATGAACACCAAGGCCATCAGCCACACCGGCAGCGCCGGGAAGATGGTGGCCAGCAGGCCCGCCGCGCCGAGCGCTTCAGCGGCGATGACCACCACCAACTGGATCCACCAAAGCCAGCCCACCGTGGCACCGGCCACCGGCCCGTAGGCCTTGGCGGTGTAGACCGAGAAGGCGCCGCTGTCCGGGTTGGCGGCAGCCATCTCGCCAAGGGCCCACATCACCAGGATGATGAGCGTGCCGGCCACGAGGTAGGAGATCAGCACCGCCGGGCCGGCGGCCTGGATGCCAGCGCCGGAGCCGATGAACAGTCCAGCGCCGATGGCGCTGCCCAGCCCCATCATGGTGAGCTGCCGGGGTTTGAGGGCCGCGCCGAGGGGGCGGGCAGACGTCTTTGTCTGTTGTTCCATGGGGATTCCTCTGGTTGTGGGTGGAACGGATTGGGGAAAGGTCAGGAAGTTGTCAGGCGGCGTGGGCTGCGAGGAGCCGGAGCACGCGGTTGTTGGAGGCGGGGTCGGCCACGGTGATCCGCATGCCGTCGCCCGGGTACGCGCGGACCATGATGCCCGCGGCGTCGAATGCATCCACCAGCGTCGCCAGGAGCGCATCGTCGGCGCGAATCCACAGGAAGTTGCCCTGGCTCGGCTGCAGCATCCAGCCCTGCGCCTCCAGCTCCGCGGCCATCCGGGCCCGCTCCCGCTTGACCGCGGCCACCCGGGCTGCCATCTCCTCCCCCGCATCCAGCGACGCGATCGCCGCCTTCTGCGCCAGCGCGCTCACGGCGAACGGCAGGGCGGTGCGCCGCAAGCCCTCGGCGATTGCCGCCGTCGTAATGGCATACCCGACGCGCAGGCCGGCGAGCCCGTAGGCCTTGGAGAAGGTGCGCAGGATGCAAACGTTACGGTACCGGCGGTAAAGCGCCAGGGAATCGGGGCCGCTGCCGGCGCCGGCGTACTCCACGTAGGCCTCGTCGATCACCACCAGGACGTCGGGGCGGACGGACTGCAGGAAGGCCTCGAGGCGGCCGTGGCTGATCGGCACTCCGGTGGGGTTGTTGGGCGTGCAGAGCAGGATGACCTTGGTGCGGCCGGTGACGGCGGCAGCCATGGCGTCGAGGTCGTGGCCCTCGGCGTCGTCCAGCGGGACGCGGACCGGCCGGGCGCCTGCCAGCTCCACCAGGATGGGGTAGGCCTCGAAGGAGCGCCACGCGAAGACCACCTCGTCCCCGGCGTCGCACAGTCCGGTGATGATCTGCTGCAGGACGCCCACGCTGCCGGGCCCCACTGCCACCTCGTCGACGGTGACGCCCAGGTGCCGGGCGATCCGTTCGCGGAGTTCGACGGCGGCCATGTCCGGGTAGCGGTTCATCCTGCCGGCCGCCTCGGCCACCGCGGCGGTGGCTGCGGGCAGGGGCTCGTAGTGGCTTTCGTTGCTGGCGAGGGCGGCGATGTCCGCGCCGGCGCTGCGCCTGCCGGGGATGTAGGCGGGAAGACCGGTGACGGCGCTGCGGAGGGTGGGCAGCTTTGTTGCCGGTGGGGCCAGGAGTTGATCAGGGCTCATGAGGTCCGATCATGGAAGTGACCCGGGCCACATTGCAAGGTACGCTCTGATGCTTGGGACTTCTGCTCAACTTCTAGTACCTGTGGTGAAAATATGACCATCGCGAACTCTCGCACCCTCGATTCCCTCGACGGCAGGATCATCCTTGCCCTGGATAAGGACCCCGAAGCCAGTGCCCTGGCACTCTCCCGGACACTCGGCGTCGCACGCAACACCGTCCACGCCCGGCTGGCGCGGCTGGAGCGCAGCGGCGCGCTCCGCTCCTTCAGCCGCAGGCTGGACCCCGCCGCGCTGGGCTACGAACTGATGGCTTTCCTCTCGCTGTCCATCAGCCAGACGCGGACCGGCTCGGTGGAGAACGGGCTCGCCGCGATCCCCGAGGTCATCGAGGTGCACGCCACCACCGGCGACGCGGACCTCATGGCCAAGGTGGTGGCCCGCGGCACCGCCGACCTCTACCGCATCACCAACGAGATCCTGGAGATCGACGGGATCGAGCGGACCAGCACAGCCATCTCCATCCTGGAGCTCATGCCGCCCCGGTACGACGGGCTGATCAGCCGGCTGTCGGAGCAGGAGTCCCGCGACTAAGCGCCAGTGATGCGCGCCACAGGTGGGCGTTTTGTCACTCTTCCTCACTTCCGCTGCCAAAAATCCCAGCCGCAATTCCGTGTCTTGCCGCTTCTGCGGTCTGCGTCACAGGATTCCTGCATGACTTCACTTACCGTCTCGGGCCGAGTGGCAGAGGTTCTCAGCAGCTACGTCAGCGACGTCTTCGGCGTCATGGGCAACGGCAACGTCTACTTCCTGGACGCCGCCGAGCAGCAGGGCCTGCGCTTCACCCCCGTCCGGCACGAGGGCGCCGCCATCGCCGCGGCCGACGCCTACTACCGGGCCTCGGGACGGCTCGCCGCGGGCACCACCACCTACGGCCCCGGCTACACCAACGCGCTCACCGCCCTGGCCGAGGCGGTGCAGGCGCAAATCCCGGTTGTGCTGGTCACCGGGGATGCGCCCACCAGCGGCGCCCGACCCTGGGACGTCGACCAGGCTGCCATCGCCGCCGGCCTCGGCGCGGCCACCTTCACCGTCACCCGCGACGCCGCGGGCGCCGTCACCCGGCAGGCGGTGGAGTACGCACTCACCCGGCGCACCGCCGTCGTGCTTGCCATCCCCTACGACCTCGCCGCGCTCGAGGCAGCGGACGAGGACCTTCCGGAGCCGGCGGCTTTGGAGGTGACGGACGACGGCGGCACTGACCTTGCCCGGGTGGCCCGCCTTTTGGCCGGGGCACGTCGGCCGCTGATCCTGGCCGGCCGGGGTGCGCACCTCGCCGGAGCCGGGCCGGAGCTCCGCGAACTCGCCGACCGGCTCGGCGCACTGACCGCCGGAACCGCCCTCGCGCTCAACCTCCTCAATGGCGAGGGGTACCTGGGCGTGGCCGGCGGTTTCGGCACCGACACCGCGGCCGGGCTCATGGTTGAGGCCGACGTGGTCCTGGTGGCCGGGGCGAGCCTGAGCCCGTTCACCATGCGGTTCGGCCACCTGCTCGGCGCCGATGCGACTGTTATTCAGATCGACACTGCGGTGGAACCGACTCATCCGCGGGTAGATGTGTTTGTTCGGGCTGATGCGAAGGCTGCTGCTTCGCGGCTGTTGTCACTGGTTGACGGCGAAGCTGCTGCCGGTGCGTGGCGTGCGGAAGCCTCCAAGCGTCTTGTTGCGGGACCCGGTCACGCTGCTGGTTCCTTTGAAACCGTTGATGGCCGGCTGGACCCCCGCGCCCTCGCCACGGCGCTGGATGCCGTGCTGCCGGAGCGCCGCACGGTGGTCCAGGACGGCGGGCACTTCATCGGCTGGGCGCCCATGTACTGGAACATCCCGCGGCCTCAGGACCTGGTGATGGTGGGCACCGCCTTCCAGTCGATCGGGCTGGGGCTGGCCAGTGCGGTCGGGGCAGCCCGGGCCGTGGAGGGCGGCCGTACCCTGGTGCTGGCCACCGGGGATGGCGGTCTTTTAATGGGCCTATCCGACCTCGAATCGCTGATCGGTGCAGCCCGCAGCGCGATCGTGGTGATCTACAACGACGCCGCCTACGGGGCCGAGATCCACCAGTACGGGTCGCAGGGCCTGACCCAGAAGCCGATGCTGATCCCGGAGGTGGACTTCAGCGGGGTTGCTCGCGCTTTGGGTGCTAACTCAGCAGTTATCCGCTCGCTCTCTGACCTGTCGGCGCTTCAGAGCTGGATCGACGCTGGCGCTCGTGGGACGTTCGTGGCCGACTGCCGGATCACGTCCACCGTCCGGGCGCCCTGGCTGACGGAGTGGATGAACGCGACCCGGGCTATGAGAGCGGCGGTGGCGGGGTAACTACGGGGCGCGAACCTTATAAAGCAGGTTTATTGTTGGCTGCCAAAAAACCCTGTCCCTTGAATAATCTGATTCCGCTGACTGATGCATTCCTAGAAATGACTCCAAGATGAACGGAGACACGGACTGAATGAGAGACCACCTGACTGCCGACGAGGCAGCCCATGCAGTTGGCCGGACAGGACGAACCTTACGGGCTCACCTTCGCAAGCTTCGGGACCAAGGCAGGTTGGACAAGGATGGGGCGTGGCAGGACCCGCCGCAGAAAAACGGAATCTGGACCATTCGGCGGGGCTATTTAGAAGCATTGGCGAGTGAAAACAATTGGCCGTTTGACGACCGCTAACGTCTGCGGCCCGGTTAGCTGTGGCGGCACCTGGACTACCTCGGCGTCAGCAGAGTGCAGTCCTAGACACCGCTGTTATCAATATGGAAGAACTCCCGCTCGTGGCCCTCCCGGATCCTCAACCCAGCGTGTCCTGCGCGTTAGCGTCATGCGTTGACGAAGCCGCGAGGCGAACTCAACTGACCGGGGCGATCTTCCGGTTAAACTCGTGCTGGACAATGGCTGAACCGATGGTTCCGAGGAGAAACATCAGCCAAAAGGCTGCATGACGTCCCATGCCCCTTCGCGTGAAGACCTCGACACCGACCGAGTATTTCCACAGCCAGACGATGTTGGCAATGGGTACGATTAGCAACCAGGCCGTAGGGATGCCGGTACCGGATTTGTTCATTTCGTTCTTCGTCTTCACGCTCCAGACCAAGGAATAGATGCCGAAGGTGACGAGGGGCAAAAGTAGCGGTGCTGCGATGCTGCGGTATTTCATGATTCTCCTAATCGCGTCAATTGGAATGTCGGAGTAACACCTCGGGCGCATCGGTAGCGTCGTAGATTTTCCCCCCGGCGACGATATCCAACAAGCATCGTGGCAAATGCCAAACCTGCGGCAATCTTGAGGCAATCCTGAGCGGCATGTCATATTCGAGAATTGCAGCGACTTTCTCTTGGGCAGAGTGGGGCGCTGTCCCTGGCGTCGTTCCCAAACTCTTGAGGCTTTGGCATTCGACGGGCGCCACCACGGCGCGGCTTTCCTGCATTTCGCCGTCTTGGTGGACAATTTCTACTTCTAACGCGGTCGAAGCAGGTGGGATATGCTTCCATCAGTCGTGACAGGAATATGTTGGGGGCAGATGTGAATTCAAAGACGCCGCTGAAGTTCGGGGCCACACTGGTGGAATTGATTCGAGCCCGGCACCCGATCCTTCTCGTTGAAACCCACGAAGGCGACAGGGTGATTGCCGCAGCAGAAGCTGTCGCGGTAAGTCCAGATATCCGGCGTCATCGGCGGGTCACGGCCTACACCGTTTCAAAGGGACTGCACGCTCCCGGCCAGATGACGGGGAAACCGACCGCTCCGGACGTTGCCCTCACCGAAGCGATTAAGACTCAAGAACCGACTATCTTCATCTTCTTCGATCTGCACCACTTCCTGGGTGCCCAAGGACGCCCCGCTGAGCCGACGATGGTCCGGGCAGTACAAGACGTCGCTACGGCCTTCCGCACCGGGGAAGTCCCGCACACCCTCATCATTGTGTCCCCGGGGATGACTCTTCCGGCCGATTTGGAAAAGGAAGTCACCGTTGTCGACCTACCGCTGCCGACGGCAGGGGAAATTGAGGGCGTGCTGGACGAGATAGTCAGCGCGAATGCAGCATCCATCGTCGTCGACCTGAGCTCGGACGAACGCCAGCGGCTTATCCAGGCGGCACAGGGCCTCACCCTTGGCGAGGCAGAGAACGCCTTTGCACGGGCCATCGCCTCCGACCGCCGGCTGGACGCCTCGGATATTGCGTTGGTCCTGGATGAGAAACGCCAGACCATCAGGAAGTCAGGACTGCTGGAGTTCATCACTCCGGAAGGCACGATGAACGACGTGGGCGGCCTGGAAAACCTCAAGAAATGGCTGGAGAAGCGGAACGGATCCTGGCTGCCCGAAGCGCAGCGGTGGTCCATCCCTGCACCCAAGGGTGTCTTGATTACCGGAATCCCTGGCTGCGGCAAGAGCCTTACCGCCACCTGCATGGCCACGCTTTGGGGCTTGCCACTGCTCCGGCTTGATGTCGGTCGCGTATTCTCTGGTCTGGTGGGCTCCAGCGAACAGAACATGCGCGGTGCCTTGAGGCTCGCTGAAGCGGTCTCACCCTCCATCTTGTGGATAGACGAAATCGAGAAAGGCTTCGGCTCAAGCGGGAGCGGAGACTCGGGCACCAGCCAGCGCGTTTTCGGGACATTCCTCACGTGGATGCAGGAGAAGAAGAACCCTGTATTTGTCATCGCCACGGCAAACAAGATCGATACCCTTCCACCGGAATTCCTCCGAAAGGGCCGCTTCGACGAAATTTTCTTCGTGGACCTGCCAACGAGGGAGGAACGACTTCACATTTGGCGGATCCAGCTCGAGAAGAGGCTCACGGCGGGATCAGCTGCGACCGGCGACTTCGACATCAACAACGACTCTCTGAGCTACCTTGCGGAACTTACGGAGGGTTTCTCAGGGGCAGAAATCGCTGAAGCCGCGGTCAGTGCCTGCTTTGAAGCCTTCTCGGAGCGGCGGCGGCTGAATGAAAAAGATCTCCGCAGGGCTATCACCAACACCGTCCCGTTGTCGGTCACACAGGCGGAGCAGATCAAGGGAGTACGGGATTGGGCTTCACAACGTGCCGTGGCAGCAACGTCCACCAGTTCCAGAGGCGACTACTCGACAAGTGGATCAGCAGCCCCCGCAGACGTGAACTCGTGGCGCGGCGGCCGGCAGATTGACTTTGGGGACTAGGTCGGCCATGAGTCTCGAAGTCCTCCTCATCCCTCTCGGTATTGCCGCCATTGCCGCCATCCGGGAAGCACGAAGCACCGATCTCTGCGAGAAGTGCAAGACCACCCGCATCAAGGACCAGCAACTGTTACAGGACGCGCTCGTGGCCATGGGCGGTACTAACCTCAGCGTTGCACAAGGACGCATCACAGGTGACAGCCCATACGGCCGGATCACCTTCCAACAAATCGGCGAAGTATTTCTCGGACGTGTTGATCGTGCAGACGACCAGGTGACGTCCAATATGCTGGCGGCGCTGGATATGAGCGTCGGCGCCTTGCTGCAGCAAAGAACCATTGCATCCCTGCACGCCCGAGCCGCAGAAATGGGAATGGTCCTTGTCTCACAGACCGCGACCAACGGTGAAGTCCAACTCGTTTTCGAACAGGCGACATGATGCAAAAGAAGACTATTACCATCACCGTTTCGGCCTCAGGATCCATAACCGCAGAGGCAAGCGGTCCCGGCACCGCCTGCACAGAAGGGCTGACCGCGATTCAGGCCCTTCTGCCCGATGCAGTCATTGCAGATTCACGCCTTACACCGGCCTACTATCAAACCGCCACGAAATCAGTGGCAACGCAGCAACTACAGCATGAGGGGACGACTGACGATGACGCCTGAAGAGAAACTGTGTTCACGAACATGGCGGCTGCGGAACAGCGCCGGGGTGCTCTGGAGCATTCTCTCTTTCGGCTTGCTCACAGGCGTCGGATTTCTCATCCGCGGTGTGAAAGCCAAAAACAAGCTGTGGATCCAGATGGGCATCGGTTTCTTGGTCCTCGGAGTCGGCCTCATGGTGGCCAACGGAACGTTCGATAGTGGCACTAAGGAAGCACCTATTCGTTCCACGGCAAGCACCATTTGGGGATGGGCTTGGTTCCTGACTTTTGTTGGCGGCCTCGTCGCTACCTTCGTCACCAACCGAAAATGGTTGGTGTGGAAAGCGCACGCTGGCGACACCAAGTGGTATGCGCAGGCGGGCACCTCCGCGCCTGCAGTTAACGCCGCCCCTCCCATCGGCTATGACCCCAACGCTTCCGCGGCAGCCTTCAGGTCAGCAACTCCGCAACCTGCAGCCCCACCTGTGCAACCTGCCCCGCCAGCACAAAACCTTTCCGGTCATGGCGCCCCGGCGGCCAACATTGACGTGAACACCGCCTCTGCCCAAGATCTCGCTACTGCGCTGGGCCTGGATTACGCCACTGCCGGACGTATCGTGGAGGCGCGTCAGAACCAGGGGCCGTACACCTCCTTCGAACAGCTCATGGCCAAGGCCCAGGTACAGCCGCACCTTCTGATTCCACACCGCCATAGGCTCGTCTTCGGAGGCCCAAGCAGCGAAGCGACGCCTGCGCCGGCACAGCCGACACGCCGCAGCGCCAATCAAGCAGCCCGCAGACTCGACCTTTGACAACGGAAGTACTGCGCATCGCGCGGGTCCTAGACGGGACGACAGCCGAAGGCCCTGGCCTCCGCACTGCCGTTTGGTTTCAGGGCTGCAGCATCCGCTGCGATGGATGCATAAATCCGCATTTGTTCAGTCCGACTGGCGGAAGTGAAATGTCTGTCGATGCCATCCTCCAGGGCGCTATGTCGAGCAGCGTCGAGGGCCTCACCCTGATCGGCGGCGAGCCTTTCGACCAGCCTTCGGGCGGAGCCAAGCTTGCTAGGGATGCACAAAAACTCGGCCTAGGAGTCATAGCCTTCTCGGGATATGAGTACGAGTCCCTCCAGAGCAGAGGCGGCGACACGGAGGAGTTCCTCGCTGCAATCGACCTACTCGTTGACGGTCCGTATCAGTCCTGGAATCAGGAAAAGCAGCGCGCGTTGGTCGGCTCGACCAATCAGCGCTTCATCCACATCTCCGATCGGTATCACTCCTACAGACCCGATGCCGCTGCCAACCGCGTTGATATTCGCATCCTTCCTGATGGTTCCATTGACGTCGCCGGCTTCCTTGGTAGTGACGGTCTCAAGAACTTGTTAGAAGTTACGGGTACGGATAGAAAGGCGCGCAGGGCAGGCGCTGGGTAGAAGGACGACAGGGCCAAACAGGTTCTCTCCGAACATCCCAGCACGTGTGGTCGCAAGGCTGGGACTTCTTCTTGCCACAACTCATAAAGGGCCTTCACAGCCGCCGCTGCCGGAACATGGGAACGACTCCCGGACCCGGTCCACCGTCTCCAGCGAAACCTCCACTACCTGCACCCCAGCGGCCAGGCCAAGGTCAGCTTCAACAACACCCATCGGGTCCACCAGCACGCTCCGCCCCACGGACACCGGCGGCGCCTGGCACACCCCGGCCACGTACACGCTGTTCTCGATCGCCCCCGCCGCGTTCAGCGCCAGCCACTGCTCCGTCTTATGCTCCCCCGGCACCCAGGACGAGCAGACCAGCAGCACCTGCGCGCCGGCGTCGGCCAACGTCCTCGCCAGCTCCGGAAACCGCAGGTCGTAGCAGGTCATCAACCCGAAGCGCACTCCCCCATGCTCGAACACCACCGGCTCAAGGGACTCCCCCGGCTTGATGAACTCGGACTCCCCGAAGCCCTGCGCGTCGAAAAGGTGGATCTTCCGGTAGGAAGCCAGCCGGCCGCCGTCGGGCCCGAAAGCCACCAGCGTGTTATACGCCCGGCCCGGCTCGTCCGAGGTCTCCACCACGCCCGCCACCAGCGCGATGCGGTGGTGGCGGGCGGTGGCGGCGAGTGCCTGGCAGACGGGCCCGTCCAGCGGCTCGGCCACCTCGGGAAAGGTCGCGTCCACCTTCTTCTTCTCGTAGGTGGCGTACTCCGGGAAGGCGACCAGCGCGGCGCCGTCGCGGGCTGCCTCGGCGGCGAACCGGTCGATCGCGGCGAGGTTGGCCTGGATATCGGCGCCCGACTCCAGCTGACCCAGCGCTATCTTCACGAACTTTCCTTCCCTTGGCCCAAGAACCCCCGCTACAAGACAGAGCTCAGGCGGCCGCCTCGACCGTCGCCTTCTCCCTGGCCGCCATCTCCGGCGGCGCCGGCTTGAAGCCGCGCGGGTGATCAGGGCCAGGACCACGATGCCCACCGCCAGCCAGGACACACCCAGCGTGATGGCGCATTGAGCCTGCCGGAGATGGCCTTGGGCAGGACCGAATCGCGGCCTATCGCATACATCAGCCGCGACTCGCTGGCATGCGCGGCCAGGCCGGAGGAGACCAGCCCCCTCGTTCGGAGCTATTCCTCGGTGAGAGAACCGTCCAGCGCCACCTGAGCAACATCTTCGACAAGCTCGGCCGATGCTTCCGGTCCCTCACCCTGCACCAATGGCAAGCACCGGCTGGATGCGCCATGATCGGAGCATGAGCCGCGCCGGTAAGCCCAGAACCTGGTGGGTCCCGCCGGCCCTCCGCGGTTACCAGGCCGGGTGGCTGCGGCACGACCTGATCGCCGGCGCCGCGCTCTTCGCGGTCCTGGTGCCCGCGGGCATGGCCTACGCCCAGGCCGCCGGTCTCCCGCCGGTGACCGGCCTCTACGCCACCGTGGTGCCCCTCCTCGCCTACGCCGCCGTCGGCCCGTCGCGGGTACTGGTGCTGGGCCCCGATTCCGCGCTCGCCCCGATGATCGTTGCCGCCCTGGTCCCCCTGGCTGCGGCCAACGAGCAACGCTCCGTTGCACTGGCCGGGCTGCTGGCCGTCCTGATCGGCGCCATCATGCTGGCCGGTACGGCGCTTCGGCTGGGCATCGTCACCGGCCTGCTGTCCAAGCCAATCCGCCTGGGCTACCTCAACGGCATCGCCCTGCTGGTTGTGGCCTCCCAGCTTCCGGTCCTCCTGGGGATCTCCGTGGACGGGCAGACGCCCTGGGACAAACTCCTGGCCGCAGCGCCGAAGGTGCTCGCCGGTGAAACCAATATCGCCGCCCTGCTGCTGGGGCTGGCCTCACTGGCCCTGATCTGGGTGCCGCGGTGGCTGAGGTGGAAGGTCCCGGGCGTGCTGGTCGCCGTCGTCGTCTCCTGCCTCGCCGTTGCCCTGCTGGGACTGCACGACCGCGTCAAGGTCGCCGGCGCCCTCCCCCAGGGCCTCCCGGCGCCCGCCCTCGGCGGGATCGGCTGGGCCGACGTCGTGACCCTGCTGCCCGCCGCCGCGGGCATCGCCCTGATCGTCTTCGTGGACACCGGAACGCTGTCCCAGTCCCTGGCCGCGGCCCGTAACGCCAGGGTCTCCGGCAACCATGAGATGGCGGCCCTCGGCGCGGCGAACGCGGCCAGCGGCCTGCTGGGAGGCTTCCCTGTGTCGGCCAGCGCCTCCCGGACGCCGGTGGCGGTGGAGTCCGGGGCGAGATCCCAGCTCACCGGGGTGGTGGGCGCCGTCCTGGTGGTCGGCTTCATGCTCCTGGCACCGGGCGTCACCGAGTTCCTGCCAGCCGCCACGCTGGCGGCCATCGTCATTGCCGCAGCCGCCGGAATCGCCGACCCCGCGGGGGTGCGCCGGCTGATCGGCATGAGCCGCAGCGAATCCCTGGTGATGCTCGCGGCCTTCCTGGGCGTCACCATCCTGGGCGTCCTGCCGGGCATCGTGGTCGCCGTCGGCCTGGCCATCCTGGACTTCCTGCGGCGCGCCTGGGACCCCTACCGCGCCGAGCTTGTGGACGTCCCCGGCGTCCCCGGCTACCACGACGTCAGCCGCCACCCGAACGGCGAGCGCGTGCCCGGCCTGCTGATCCTGCGCTTCGACGCGCCGCTGTTTTTCGGCAACGGCGCGCTGCTTGGCTCTTTCGTCCGCGACGAACTGGACCAGGCCCCGCCCGGCACCGAACGGGTGGTGCTGGCCGCCGAGCCGGTGACCGGCATCGACACCACGGCGCTGGACGAGCTGGTGCAGCTGGACGAATGGCTGGACCGGCACGGCGTGGACCTGGTGTTCGCGGAGATGAAGGGCCCGGTCAAGGACAGGCTGCTGCGGTACGGCATGGGCGCCCGGTTCTCCCCCGAGCACTTCTTCCCCACCGTGAGCCAGGCGGTGCGGGCGTTCCAGCGGGAGCAGCGCGGGACGCAGGAGTAACCGGGGCACGGCCGCAACGTTACAACCCGGCAGCACCCGGCATTCCGCCGACCGCCAGCCCGCCGTGCGTTGCACCACTTCGCCGTGGGATCCGGAATAGTTCTGTCCGGCCACGTGGTTGTCGCAGGCATGAAGGCGATCACTTACAGCGAATACGGAAGCCCGGACGTCCTCGAATACGGCGAGCAGCCGATGCCGAAGGCCGGGCCCGGCATGGTCCTGGTCAAGGTCAAGGCGGCCGCGGTGAACCCGGTGGACTGGAAGATCATGGCCGGCGGACTGGACGCCCTCATGGACCTGCAGTTCCCCGCCATCCCCGGCTGGGACGTCGCCGGCGTCGTGGAGTCAGTAGGTATCGACTCCCGGCAGTTCCGGCCCGGCGACGAGGTCATCGCCTACGGCCGCAAGGACTACGTCCACGGCGGCAGCTTCGCCGAGTACATCGCGCTGCCGGAGCGGGTCCTGGCAAAGAAGCCCGCGGCGCTTGATTGGAACGAAGCGGCAGGCCTGCCGCTGGCCGGCCTCACCGCCTACCAGGTCCTCAACCGGCTGGGCCTGAAGGCCGGCGAAACCGTCCTGATCCACGGCGGCGCCGGCGGCGTGGGCTCCCTCGGCATCCAGATCGCCGCGGCCATGGGCGCCAGCGTCATTGCCACCGCCTCGGAAAAGAACCACGACTTCCTCCGTTCCCTCGGCGCCGAGCCGGTTGCCTACGGGGACGGGCTCGCCGAGCGCGTGCGAGCCCTGCGCCCGGACGGCGTGGAGGTGGTTGCAGACTTCGTCGGCGGCAACCTCGAAACCACGCTGGCGGTACTGGCGGACGGTGGACGGCACGCCTCCATCGCCGACAGCGACGTGGAAGAACACGGTGGCCAGTGGATGTGGGTCACCCCCGCGGGATCCGACCTGCAGGAACTGGCCGACATGGCGGACAGCGGCAAACTCAGCGTGGAAGTTGCCGAGGTCTTCCCGCTGGAGAAGGCCGCCGACGCCTTCCGCTCCAACATGGAAGGACATACGCGCGGCAAGATCGTGGTGGCCGTGGACCAGGATTCCTGATCTGGCAGCAGCACAGGCCCGTCGGGCCGGCACTGGCTGCCGGTGCCCCGCTTCCCCTACAGCCACCGCCTGACCCGGGGTAGCCTGAACCCATGGACGCCGACATCCGGCACCTCCGCCTCCGCACCGGCATCACCGTGCCCTGCCTCGCCCGGGACACCATCCAGGACCACGGCAACGACGACGACGGCGCCACGCCCCTGCTGCTGCTTCACGCCTGGGGCGAATCCCGCCGCAGCTTCGACCGGCTCATACCCCTCCTGGCCGGCCGCCGGATCTATGCGCCGGACCTCCGCGGCCAGGGCGACGCCGACAAACCCGCGGAGGGCTACTCCCTGGCGGAGCAGGCTGAGGACGCCGCCGCTATCCTGGACGCACTCGGCGTGCCCCGCGCCGCCGTCGTCGGCTCTTCCAGCGGCGGCTACGTGGCCCAGCAACTCGCCGCAGTCCATCCCGGAAGGGTGGCGGCACTGGTCCTGGCCGGGTCTCCACTCAGCCTCCAGGGACGGCCCGCCTTCGCCGACGAGGTGGACGCCCTCACCGACCCCCTCGACGAAGCTTGGGTGCGGGACTCGCTGTCCTGGTTTCCCCTGCACCATGACGTCCCCGCCTGGTACATCGAGGACCGCATCCGCGACGGCCTGAAGATGCCCGCCCACGCCTGGAAAGGCATTCTGGGCGGGCTTTGCGCCGCCACGCCGCCCACGGAAAGCGGGACCATCCACACGCCCACCCTCATGCTCTGGGGCGGCGAGGACACCGTGCTGCCCCGCCAAGATCAGGAGACCCTGGCTGCACGGATCCCCGGCGCGGTGCTGAAGGTCTACCCCGGCACGGGCCACATGGTCCTGTGGGAGTGCCCGGAGCGGGTCGCAGCGGACACAATCTCGTTCCTGCGCGCGCTGCTTTGACGGAGGCCCGCCGGCTGCCGCGCCCACGGAACAGCGTCCCGGATCCGGGCGTTGAGGTGGATATGAAGCGTCGTGTCCTGCTCCCCGTTGCGGTGCTCGCGGCCGCCGTCGTCATCGCTGCCGGACTGTACCTGTTCCAGCCCTGGCGCATCTTCACCAGTTCCACGCTGATCGAGGATCTTCCCGCCGCCCCCGCGCCAGCATCCCAGGCGAAGGCGACCGCCGCACCATCCGAGGCGGCCTCGGCGCCTCCGTCAGCGGCCGGCGTCCCGCCCGCGGCCACTGCCCCGCCCGCTGCGCCGGCCGCCCCGCGCGAACTGGCAACGGGCCGGCTCATCAGCCATGAACACGCCAGCTCCGGGACGGTGCGGATCCTCGAACTCCCCGACGGCACCCGGATCCTCCGGTTCGAAGGACTGGACACCTCCGACGGCCCGGACCTGCGGGTCTGGCTCACCGACGCCCCCGTCCTGGAAGGGCCGGCCGGCTGGTACGTCTTCGACGACGGCGCCTACCTGGACTTGGGCTCGCTGAAGGCCAATAAAGGCGACCAGAACTACGAGATCCCCGCCTCGGCAGTCCTGGCCGACTACACATCGGTCAGCATCTGGTGCGCCCGCTTCACCGTGTCCTTCGCCGCCGCCAAGCTGACCACATGACCGGCGCCCTCCGCGGCCCTTGCTGCTTTGGTGCCGCGACGTACGCAGCCCGTGACACCTGTCTAGACTTGTCCAAAGGAATGGATGTGGAAGGGACGGACTGCCGTGACGGCCAGATATAGGACCATCGCTGAGGATTTACAGGCCAAGATCAGCGGTGGCCAGTGGGAGGTCGGCGCCTTCCTCGCGTCTGAGCCGGAGCTCGCATCCAAGTATGGTGTGTCCCGGGAAACGCTGCGCGCGGCACTGCGTCAGCTGGAGGATGTTGGACTTATTGTGCGGCGCAAGGGTCAGGGCACGCGTGTGGTCAGGCTCCAGCCTGTACAGGAATTCCACACGAAGCTCTCCTCGATCGAGGAATTGGCGCAGTATGGACGGACTGCTGAACGCAGCATCATCTCCATTAGGGAAACGGCTGTTGACGGCCATGTTGCTGATGAGCTGGGGGTGCCGGAAGGTACCATCCGCACCGTCATCACATCCACTCGGCGGGATTCCGCGGAAGGCGGCCGTCCGTCCTCCTGGGCGAAGGTCTATCTTTCCCCCGAGGACGCTTCCCTCATCCACGGCGAACTCCAGGACAGTGACCGCCTGGTGGCGGACCTGGTCGCCGAACGCACCGGCCGCCAGGTCAACCGCGTGTTGCAGCAGATCAAGGCGACCGTCCTGGAAGAGGAAGCTGCCAAAGCGTTGGGCGAACTGCCCGGCTCCGTGGCCCTGCGGCTGACGAGGCGCTATGTGGATGCCGCCGGCGGGATCCTTGCCGTTGCCATCAGCACGCATCCTGGCGCCCGCTTCGTGTACGAATCAGTCCTCGAACGCGGCTGAACCGCCTTTTTACCGTCTGCGCGGCAGGCGCTCTTGACATAACCCCATAACATGCCCCACATTTGTCTAGACAGAAAATGTGTCTAGACAAGTGAGGCGTCAATGAAGTCGCAAGAACAGCTCTTGGAAGCAGCAGCTCCCCGGCCAAAGAAAGCCTGGTACCGGGGCCTGGGCGCACAGGTCATGATTGCCATGGCGCTGGGTATCGTGGTCGGCTTTGCCTTTCCCGGATTCTCGGCCCAGCTCAAGATCGTGGGCGATCTCTTCCTTGCCCTGATCAAAGCGGGCATCGCTCCGCTGGTCTTCCTGACCGTGGTGCTGGGCATCCTCTCGGCCGGAAACCTCAAGCAGGCAAGCCGGATCGGGTTCTCCGCCCTGATCTACTTCGAAGTGGTCTCCACGGTCGCCCTCGGCATCGGCCTGCTCGCCGCCAACCTGCTGCACGTCGGCGAAGGTGCAGGCGCACTCACCGCCAACAGCGGCAAGCCGCCGGCCACCGACGGCGACCACTCCTTCGCCGGCTTCCTGAAGGGCATCTTCCCGGAAAACTTCTTCGGCGCCTTCACCTCCGGGCAATTGCTGCAGGTCGTCATCCTCGCCGTGATCTTCGGCGCCGGCCTCCTCACCCTCAAGCCAGCCGTTCTCGGCAAGATCCAGGGCGGCCTCGACACCATCTCGGAGGCATTCTTCGGCTTCATCAACGTGATCATGAAGCTCGCACCCATCGGTGCCTTCGGGGCCATCGCCTGCTCCGTCGGCACCAACGGCAGCGCCATGCTGATCGCGTTAGCCCAGTTGGTGCTCGAATACTGGGCCGTTGTGGCACTCTTCATTACGGTCGTCCTCGGCCTGGTCTGCCTCATCGCAGGGTTCAACGTGTTCCGGATCCTGCGTTTCGTGAAGGTCGAAATGTCCCTCGTGCTGGGAACCGCCTCCTCCGAGTCGGCCCTGCCCGGCCTTCTGAAGAAACTCACCGCGATGGGCTGTTCCAAGCAGAGCGTCGGTCTCGTGGTTCCCACCGGCTACGCCTTCAACCTGGACGGCACGTCGCTGTACATGTCCATCTGCACCATCTTCCTGGCCAACGCCTTCGGCGTTCACATGGGACTGGGCGAGCAGCTGGGCCTGATGGCCATCATGCTGCTGACCTCCAAGGGCGCAGCCACCGTTTCCGGCGGCACCTACGTCGTCTTCGCCTCCACCGTCGCCGCCACCGGATACCTCCCCTTGGAAGGCGTTGCGATCCTCTTCGGCGTCTACCGGTTCATGTCCATGGCCACCGCCTTCTGCAACACCTTCGGCAACGTCGTGGCCACCATCGTGGTCTCCAAGATGACCAGGGAAATGGACGTTCCGAAGGTCCGCCGCGCGCTCGCCGATCCCGCCGCGTTCTTCGCGGAAATGGACCGCCAGGAAGCCAAAGAAGCAGCTTCTCCTGCCGGGCACGGCGTCGGCGCTGAAACCCCAGCCTTAGCTGCCACGGGCACCCCTGAAACTGTCTCCACAGCCGCCACCAAGTAAAGGACCAGCCATGAGCTCCACCGTTTACGACTCCCTGCTCTTCCGCGACATGTTCGGCACCGCCCGCATGCGCGAGATCTTCAGCGATGACGCCTACGTCAGCCGCATCATCGACACCGAAACCGCGCTCGCCCGCGCCGAAGCCAAGGTAGGCCTCATCCCCACCGACGCCGCCGCCCGGATCACCAACACCGCGAACTTCGCCGCGCTCGACCAGGACCGCCTCCGCCACGAAACCGAAATCGTCGGCTACCCCATCCTGCCCATCGTCCAGCAGCTCTCCGAACAGTGCGGTGAGGACGGCCGCTACATCCACTGGGGTGCAACCACCCAGGACATCATGGACACCGCAACCATGCTCCAGTGCAAGGAAGGCATCGCGCTCCTCACCGAACAGCTCCACGGGGTCCGGGCGGCGCTGGCCCGGCTCGCGGAGTCGCACGTAAACACCCTCGCCGCCGGCCGCACGCACCTGCAGCACGCACTGCCCGTGACCTTCGGCTACCGCTGCGCCGTCTGGCTCTCCTCCCTGGACCGGCAGGCCGACCGCCTGGCCCAAGCGGCAGAACGCGACCTCATGGTCCAGTTCGGCGGCGCCGCCGGCACCCTCGCGTCCCTTGGCGAAGGACCCGAAGGCCTCGAAACCCGCGCCGCCCTGGCAGCGGAGCTCGGCCTGACCGACCCCGACATCACCTGGCACGTCGCCCGGGACGGCCTCGCCGAACTGGTCTCCCTCCTGGCCAACATTGGCGGCTCGCTGGGCAAGATTGCCCTCGACGTCATGCTGATGTGCTCCTCCGAATACGGTGAAACCGCCGAACCGTTCGTCATGGGCCGCGGCGCCAGCTCCACCATGCCGCAGAAGCGCAACCCGATCTCCTGCGAACTCATGCTCGCCGCAGCCAAAATGCTCCGCGACAAATCCTCCACCATGCTCGACGCCATGGTGCAGGACTTCGAACGCGCCACCGGCCCATGGCACCTCGAATGGGCCACCGTCCCCGAGTCCTTCCTCCTGCTCTCCAGCTCCCTCGGCCAGGCAGAATTCATGCTCTCGGGCCTCGAAGTGAATGTTGAGCGGATGCGCGAGAACACCGCCATCACCGGCGGACTGATCGTCGCCGAAGCCGTCATGATGGCCGTCGCCCCCGTCCTCGGCCGGCAGGAAGCACACCACGTCATCTATGCCGCCTGCAAAACCGCCATCGACACCGGCACCACCCTGGAATCGGAGCTCCTTGCACACCCCGAACTCGTCCAGCACCTCGGCGCAGAACGCATCGCGCAACTCTGCGACCCCGCCGGCTACCTCGGCAGCGCCGGCGCCATGACCAAGCAAGTCATCTCCGCCCGCCCGCGGTAACCCCGGCTTCCAGGGCCCGCGGCCGCCCCGCCCCTAGACTGGAACACGCCCTTGCACCTCCTTCCGACAGGACCGCCCCATGCCCCTCGTGCTCCGCAACGTCCGTCCCTGGGGCGGGGACGCCGCTGACGTGACGCTCGACGGCGGGGCGGTCACCGCCGTCGGACCCTCAGCTTTGGACCGGGCTGCTTTGGGCGACGCTGCTTCAGCCTGCGCCGGCGTGGTGGACGGCCGCGGCCGGATCCTGCTGCCGTCCTTCTCCGACGTCCACGTCCACCTCGACTCCACCCGGCTGGGCCTGCCGTTCCGCCCGCACACCGGGTCGCCCGGGGTCTGGAACATGATGCTCAACGACCGGCACAACTGGCGCGATGCCGAGGCCTCCATCACCGAGCGGGCCACCCACACCCTGGGCGCGATGATCGAACGCGGCACCACGCGGGTGCGCAGCTACGCCCAGGTGGATGCCGACGCCGGGCTGGAGCGTTTCGAGGCCGTCCTCGCCGCCCGTGAAACGCACCGGGACAGGGCGGACGTTGCGGTCATCGCGTTTCCCCAGGCCGGGCTGCTCCGGGAGCCGGGCAGCGCGGAGGTGCTGGAGGAGGCCCTGAAACTGGGCGCCGACGTGGTGGGCGGAATCGACCCCTGCGCCCTGGACCGCGACCCCGTGCAGCACCTGGACATCGTCTTCGGCCTGGCCGAAAAGTATGGCCTGCCCGTGGACGTCCACCTGCACGAGCCGGGGCAGCTGGGGCTGTTCAGCATGGAACTCATCCTCGAACGCACCCGGGCGCTGGGCATGCAGGGACTGGTGACCATCTCGCACGCATTCGCCCTCGGCGATCTGCCCGACGGCCAACTCGACGAACTCCTGGCGGACATGCGGGAGCTGGACGTCTCCGTGGCAACCGTGGCGCCCGCGACGCCGCTGCCGCTGGAACGGCTCACCGCCGCCGGGATCCGGGTGGGTTTGGGCGAGGACGGCCAGCGCGACTACTGGTCCCCCTACGGCAACGCAGACATGCTGGACCGCACGTGGCAGCTGGCGTTTACGAACAAATTCCGGGCGGATGAGCTGATCGGGCACTGCGCGGCCGTGGCCACGGTGGGCGGTGCCAGCGTCATCAACCCTGCGGCGCAGCGGCTGACGTCGGTGGCGGACCGGCCCGGCCTTGCCGTGGGTGACCCGGCTGACCTGGTGCTGCTGGAAGGCGACTCGGTGACCGCCGCCGTCATGGACAGGCTCCCGGGCCGCACGGTCATTCACCGGGGCCGGGTGGTGGCCGACGGGCTCCGGCTGGTTCAAGCCGGTGGCTTTTCCCTTTAGCGGCACGGGACCGCGTTCCCTCAAGATTCAGGCAATAAATCCCCGCTATGGATCAAAACTGTTCCGGATAGCGATTTCGCTTCCTAGGGTGTTTGGACAGGCTCGGTTAGGGGACCAATCTTGACAACCGTGAATGCATTTTCCGGCGATACCAACAGTGAGGCCGGCGGGGAACCGGCAAAAGTCCATAGGCCCGTTCCCGCTCCTCCGAGCAAGAAACTCCCGGCGTCCCAAACCCCGCGCGCCAGGACCACCGGCCGTGAGCGCGAGGTCCAGCAACTCATCTACGATCTCGCCCTGCTCGCAGCGAGGCAGTGCCCGCAGTAAGGGCCCGCCTCACCTGCTGCCCGGGGCACAGTGTTTCGAGCTGCCCCCGGATTCCTCAACCCCCGCACAAAATCCCCGAAGGTTTCGCCAAGATTCGCCCATTGGGCATCCGGCCTCGCCCACAATAATTTCAGCAGCCACCGCGATTCCTGCCTCGGCACGCACATTATTTGGGGGAACCATGAGCAATGAATATCAACTCGCCGACGGCTCGCCACGCTACGGCCACCGGACCGAATCACCTGCCGGCGAGCATCCGGCTCCAGCCACGGCGGCTGCCCCGGACGCGGCAGAGGGCGCTGTCCAACTGAGCCTTGATGCCCTGGCGGCCGCCATCGACCGCCGCCTGACCAGCGCCTGGGCAGATGTGCCGGACCCGGCGGTGCAATCATTGCGGGAGCACCATCCAGAGGAACTGCGCGCGGCCCGCGCGCTGGTGAAGCTGCACCTCGGCTCGCAGCGGCAGTGGCGGCTCAAAGCCCAGGCAGTCAGGGACAAACGGCTGACTGGACCAATGGCCCGGCCTGGAGCCTCTGCCCGCTCCAGGCAGGTCCTGGCCCTGCGCTGGATGCTCATCGCGGCCCTCATCGCCCCGCCCGCGTTCGTGGTTGCCACCAATCCGGACAACATCCTCAAGCTGCTGACCGTCGGAGTAATCTGCGTCGTCGCGGCCTTGGCCGGCGGCCACATCCTCACCCTGCAGGCCCGTGTACCGGTGATGCCAATCATCCGTGGCCCATGGCTGAAGGAGCTCCGCGAAGACATCGTCAATGCGACGCTGGTGGCGATCCTGCAGAACAAGGGTGTCGCGGTAGATCCCCTGACGGCAGCCGCTGCCCGCCGTGGATGGGAAAGCATCCACGTTGCGGCCCGATCCGTCGAACTGCTGCATTCCTGACCGCGGTAACGGTGCAAACGAGGCGACACGGGAGCCAGCTTCTCAGGGAAGCCGCATCCGCCTGACTCGGATTCGGGGCCGGCCCGTGGCCGGCCCCGAATGAGCACACCCGTTGACCCCTAAGCCTGTTTTGGGCCGCCGACCTTTGAAAGTACGTCTGCGACGTCAAAGGTGTGGCGTCCTGGGCCGACGTCCACGGGTTCGTGCCCCGGCAGCACAACGGACGCCGTGGTTCCGGTGGGAATTTCGGCGACGACGGACAGCTTGCCGTCCTCGGTCCGCCACTCCACCGCCGCCGTACCGTACGGAGTCTCGTGGCGGACCGACGCCCAGCTGAGTCCGCCGCCCGGCTGCGGCTTGACCAGGATCCTGCGGTAACCCGGCTCCAGCGGCGCTAAACCGCCAACCACCCGATGCATCCAATCAGCCACCGCGCCCAGGGCGTAGTGGTTGAAGGAGGTCATTTCCCCGGGGTTGACGGAACCGTCCGGGAGCATGGAATCCCAGCGTTCCCAAATGGTGGTGCCTCCCTGGCCCACAGCGTACAGCCACGAGGGGCACTCCTTTTCGAGCAGGAGATCGTAGGCGGCGTCAATCTCTCCCGAAAGCGTGAGGGCGTCAGAAACCACCGGCGTGCCTGCAAAGCCAGTACCGATGCGGTTGCCGTTCAGGTGCACCAGTTCGGCAAGCCGGGCGCCGGCCCGGGCTTTCGAGCCTGCGTCCGGAAAGAGATCGAAGACTATGGCGAGTGCGTACGCCGTCTGGGCGTCACTGCTCATGATCCCGCCCGGGTGGATGTATTCGCGGGCAAAGGCATCAGCAACTGCCCGCGATAACGTGAGGTAATGCAATTCGTCCCCGGATTTGCCCAGCACGGCAGCGGCCTTGGCGAGGTGCCGCGCCGACCACGCGAAGTATGCCGTGGCCACCAAATGCGGGTCCGTCATGGCCTGTGTGGGGTCCTCGGGCGGCGCGGTCGGGTCGAGCCAGTCGCCGAGCTGGAAGCTGCCGTTCCAGAGGTGGCTGTCACCGGAGAGGCGGTCCAGCAGGTCAACCCAGCCCTTCGCGCTTTCATACTGCGTGGCCAGAATCCCCGGATCGTTAAAGCGTTCATACAGGGTCCACGGCGTGAGTACCGCAACGTCGCCCCACACCGCACCGGGGCGGATCGGGGTCCAATAATTGCCGCCCGGAATGACCGGAACGTACCAGGGCACGGTACCGTCCGGTAGCTGCTCAACCGCAACATCCTTCAGCCAGGAGGACAGCATGCCGGAGCAGTCATAAAGGAAACTGGCAGTCGGGGCGAAGACCTGGATGTCCCCGGTCCAGCCCAGCCGTTCATCACGCTGCGGGCAGTCCGTGGGGATGTCCACGAAATTGCCCCTCATGCTCCACAGCACATTGTCATGGAGCCGGTTGAGATCCGGATTGGAGCATTCGAACCATCCTGTCCGCTGCATATCGGTGTGGTAGACCCGGGCCACAACGTTCGCTGCGATCTCCCCGCCGGTCCATCCACTGATCTCCGCGTACCGGAATCCGTGGATGGTGAAGCGGGGCTCCCAGGCTTCCCGGCCCGTGCCGGCAAGGGTGTACTGGTCCGTGGCGTCGGCTTCCCGGAGGGGGCGGGTGCACAGCTCCCCGTCCTGGAGAACCTCTGCGTGGCGGATCGTGACAGTCGTGCCGGCCTCGCCGTTCACGGTGATGCGGAGGCGTCCTACGAGGTTTTGGCCGAAGTCGATCAGCGTCTTGCCCGATGGGGATGTCCATACACTGACGGGGCGTACCTCACCGGTGCAGCGGACGGGTGGACCTTCAGGGGCCACCAGGGTCCGGGGATCGCGTTCGACGCGCGTGACGGGTTTCCAGCCGGAGCCATTGAAGTCCGCAGTGCTCCAGCCGCCGGGGAGCTGCCGTGCGTCGTACGTCTCGCCCTTGTACAGGCTTGCCTGCAGGATCGGCCCGAAAGACGCCTTCCAGGTCTCGTCCGTCCCGATCACCGTGACGGAGCCGTCGTCGTGGGTGATCTGCAACTGCGCCAGCAGCGCAACGTTGTCGCCATAAAGGTTGGCGTGGCCGCCCCTGAAGCCGATCCTGCCCCGGTACCAGCCGTCGGCGAGCAGCGCTCCGATGGCGTTGTCGCCGTCGTGAAGGTGGCCGGTGACATCGTAGGTGTAATAGCGGAGCCGCTCACCGTATACCGTCCAGCCGGGCGACAGCGCATCGTTGCCGACACGTGTTCCGTTGATCTCCACCTCGTACAGGCCATGGGCCGTCACGTACAACCGCGCGGAAGATACCGGCCGGTCGAGGGTGAATGCCCGGCGGAGCAGCGGTGGCCGCCGGTCCGCCGCAGGATCTTCGTCCCATCCGGGAGCGATGGCGGCAGCGGTCCAGTCCTCCGCGCGCAGAAGACCGGTCTCGACGGCGGATGGCTGGCTCCATTCGCTGGCCGCCTCGTCCCCGCCGCCCCAGACGCGCACGCTCACCTCGGCGCGCTGGGCGGACTCCAGCGGGGTCCCTTCCCACGGCACGAGGACTGAATCAGAGGACTCGATCCGCCCGCTGGTCCAGGTATTGCCGCAGGTGGTGACGGCAAGCTGGTAGGCGGTCTGCCGCCACCGCGGCTCCGCGGTAGTCTTCCATGAGATGCGCGGGGCCGCCAGGCCGATGCCGAGCGTACCGACGCCGGGGGTGGGCGGCAGGTGTTCAAATGTTGCCGGGTGCACGATGGCGGGCATAGGGGAAGTCTCCTTGGTGGATGTGGCCGGTTTCGGCTTCGAAAGGTTGCGGTTGTCTAGCCCTTGACGGCGCCGGCCGTCATACCCGCCACGATCTGGCGGTTGAAGAACAGGTACATGACGAACGGCGGGATGGTGATGAGCAGGATGTTCATGAACAGCAGGTTGTAGTTCGTGGTGAACTGGCTCTGGAAGTTGAAGAGCGTCAGCTGCACGGTGGCGTTCGCGTCGCCCGGAAGGAAGTAGAGCGGGTGCTGGAAGTCGTTGAAGATGGCGACGGACTGCACAACGATGACGGTGACGATGACTGATCGCAGCAACGGGAAGATGACCCGGAAGAACAGGCGGACGGGTCCGCATCCGTCAATCACGGCCGCTTCGTCGAGTTCCTTGGGGATGGAGGCGATGAAGGCCCTGAACAGCATGACGCAGAAGGACAGCCCGAAGGCGACCTCAATGAGGATCAGGCCTGGAAGGGTCTTGAACAACCCGATGCTTTGAAGGACCCAGATAGTGGGGACAATCGCGGGCGGAATGATCAGCCCGGAGAGGATCAGGAAGTTCACCGCACCGTTCCAGCGGGATTTGCGCCGCTGCAGTACCCAGGCGACCATCGCCGCCAGTACCACCAGGATGGCCACGCTGGCCACTGTGAGGACAGTGCTGTTGATGAATGCTGTCACCAGCATGAATTTCCGGGCCGAGAGCACCTGGGTGAAGTTCTCTACGAACTGGAAGTTGGTGGGCCAGGAGAATTCGAGCTTTGCCGCCTCCTTCCGGTCCTTCACTGCCTGCAGGACCATGAAGATCAGGGGGATGATGAAGACAACGACGGTCACTGCGATGGCCAGGATGCCAACGGCGTACCTTCTGACGGCGGCGATCACTGTTCCACCTCCTTGCGGTTCAGGAACATGGACAGGGGCAGGACGATGGCGGTCACGATCAGGAACAGCACAACGTTCCCGGCCGTGGAGAGGCCATAGAAACCTGCCTGGTATTGCTTGTAGATGACCGAGGCGATGACGTCGGACGTAAACCCGGGGCCACCCTTGGTCATGGCCCAGATCAGGTCGAAAGAACGCAGTCCGCCGATCAGGGAGAGGATGATCACCGTTGCGGTCGCCGGGCGGGCAAGGGGCAGGGTGATGTTGAAGAAGCTCTTGATGGAGGAGGCACCGTCCATTGTGGCTGCCTCGAAGTATTCCTGGGGAATGGAAACGATGCCCGCTATGTAAATGACCGTGGCCAGGCCGACGCCTTTCCAGACGTCAACCAAGGCGACAGAGAGAAGCGCCCATGCAGGATCAGTAAGCCAGGCCGGCCCTTGAATCCCGATGGCAGCCAAGGCTTCGTTGATCATGCCGTTGCGGGGGTCCATCAGCACCGTGAAGACGATGCCGACCCCGATGCTGCTTAGCAGGACCGGAAAGAAGATCACGGAGCGAAGATAGCCTCGGGCGATGATCTGCGAGGTGAGCAGCACCGCCAGGAGCATGCCGAGGACCACCTTGAGTGCGGAGGTCACCACGCCGTAGATGAAGGTGTTGGTGAGGCCTTTGAGTAACGCCGGCTCCTGGAAGAACTGGACGAAGTTGTCCAGGCCGATGAAGGTGAAGTCCGTGAGATTCCAGCGCGTGAAGCTGAAGAAAAACGAGGCAACCGTGGGAACCAGGAACAAGGCGGTGTAAATGACCGCGGCAGGCAGGTAGAACCAGTAGGGGTAGGGCGGGCTGCCCTTGCGGCGCTTGGTGTTTGCGGCCGGCGCCAGCCGGCGCACTGCCGACTGCGTCGGTGCGGTGTTCAGTGTCATGAAATCTCTCCAAGGACCGTCCGGGCCGTGAAGCCCGGACGGCTTAGGGGTTTGGGAGGTTAGTTCCAGCCAGGCAGGTTCAACTGCTTGGCCTGTTTCTTGACGTCCTCGTCGTAGAGGGCGGCGCCGTCCTTACCGGAGCGGATACCCGAACCGACTTCGACGGTGATCTGCTCAAGGGCAGGGCCCTTGACTGGAGACAGGAACTCCAGCGCCGGGCTGTTCTTGGCAGGGTCCTCGAAAAACGGAAGCATGTCCTTGACCGCATCCGGGACGTCCGAAGGCAGGCCGCAGTCCTTCACGAGGTACGGTCCTGCCGCGCCGACTGCTGCCGTCTGCGCATCGCACCCTGACTTGCTGGCGATGAAGGCCTGGAACTTCTTGGCTTCCTCGAGGTTCTTGGTGGACTTGGGAATGTAGGTGCCGCCGGGCATCCAGACCGTGAGCTTATTCCTGGCCGCGTCATCGCCCGGCAGCGGGAACAGCCCGAGGTCGTTCAGCTTGTCCGGGTGGGTCACCTTAATGTTGTTCAATGCAAAGCTGAGGATGGGGTACTGCGCGCCCTCGCCGTTGACCAGCTTTTCCTGTGCCTGCTGGTACGTGGTGGATGCGAAATCGTCGTTGAACAGGCCGGCCTTCCCGGCCTCCTCCAGGTGCTCAAACCCTTTGACCGCGGCGGGGTTTGTGGCGTATTTGGCCTTGTTCGCGGTGTAGTCGGATGCAAAGTTCGGGTCTGCGGTGATGACGTTGGCGAAGTCGCCCAGGACAAAGAGCTGCGAGGTCCACGTGGTCTGGTAGGACTGGATGATCGGCGCGATGCCCGCCGCCTTGATCTTCCGGCTGTTTGCCATGAACTCGTCCCACGTCTTGGGCACGGAGAGTCCGAGCTTGTCGTAGACCTTCTTGTTGTAGAGGACGGCTCCGGCCATGCCGGTGCTGAAGGGCACTCCGTACACTTCACCGCCGGATGTCACCACAGGCTTGAATGACTCAGCCACGTTGGATAGGTAGGACTCGTTGGTAATGGGCTGCAGGTTCTGCTCCGGATTGATCTGCTGGAGCAGGGAACCGGTGTTGTAGTTGAACACGTCGGCCATGTCACCGGTGGACAGCCGCGTCTTCACGATATTGTCACCATCGCCGCCCTGCGGACGGGTCTCGATGTCGACTTTGATGCCGGGGTTCGCCGCGGTGAACTCTTCCGCGACTTTTTCAGCCGCCGTCACGGTGTTTTCTGCGTTGTCCACCAGCCAGGTGATGGTCTTTCCACTTCCGCTGCTGCTGCCGGCGCCGCTGCAACCGGTGAGGGCCAGCGCCAGCACAGTCACTCCCCCGGCCAAAGCGGCCCAGCACTGCTTGCTCCTTGCGGCCATCTTTACCTCCTCGTAAAGCCACGGACCCACCGGCCGTGGAACGTTTCAAAATAGGCCCGCCGATAAAACCTGTGGGCATCTCTAGTTTGTGTAGATCGGTCTACGTTTCTCCACTGTAAGTCATGTCACACCGGCTGCCAAGAGTTTCTTGTAGATCAATCTACAATTACGGATACGACTCACAATCTAAGGGGATGGGATGAGGGAACAGCTGAAGCGTGCCACGATCAGCGATGTTGCCGAGCACGCCGGAGTCTCCCGGGCCGCGGTCTCCAAAGTCCTTCGCAACGCCTACGGGGTAAGTCCTGCAATGCGTACCAAAGTCGAGGAGTCAATGGCGCTCCTCAACTACAGGCCCCTGGCAGCTGCACGTGGCATGCGCGGCAACAGCTATACGCTGGGCGTATTTCTCGTTGACCTCTCCAATACTTTCTTCTCGGTCCTGGTGGAGGGTGTCCGTGATGTGGCTGAAGAGCTGGGATACCAAGTCCTCATCGGTCAAGCGCGTCATGGGCTTGATGCCCAGCAAAAGCTCATTGAAGCCATGGTGGACCGCCGGATGGACGGGCTGCTGCTGATCGCCCCCTTCGGCCCCAACGAAGAACTGGAGAAACTGGGACGGACCATTCCTGTGGTGGTTTTGGGCCGGCACGGGCCCGCCACGCATTTCGATACTGTGGCAAGCGACGACATCGCAGGCAGCGCGCTGATTGTGGACCATCTGGTCGCACTGGGGCATCAGCGGATTTCGATGCTCGCGAACACCCAGCCCTCCAGCGAGCCCGGCATGCCCCAGACTGTCCGCCGCAAGGGATACGACATCGCGATGAAGAAGCACGGCCTTGACGAGTGGATTGACCACGTGCCCGGCAGGTGGGGATATGAGAGCGGCCTGGCAACTGGGCGTTCCATCGCTCAAAGGCCGCACGCCGAACGTCCGACGGCTCTGCACGGAGGTGCAGACGTCGCTGCTCTCGGAGCCTTCACCGGCTTGTTCGACGCCGGAATCAGAATTCCGGAAGACATCTCGCTGGTCGGATACGACAACGTACCTGCAGCCTCGCTTCCACCCATCGGCCTGACAACAGTTGATCAGTCGGGCGTTCAAATGGGCCGCCAGGCAGCCGAACTTCTTCTCTCGAGAATTGAAGGGCGCCAGGATTCAGAGCACATTCTTGTACCGCCCCGGCTGATAGTCCGTAAAACTACTTGTCCGCCGGCATTTGCGGACACGGCAAGGGCCGACCCGTAGCAGCGGTCCGTCCCGTCGGTGGGTTGGGCCAACGCGCCAGGATGCGCAACCGTGGAAAATCGCACCCACACCAGCGGGCCGCCGTCGTGCATTTCACGACGGCGGCCCGCGGGGTTTGGTGACACGCTCCCCTACTGCCCCGGCGCCCGGTAGGACGGAGTCTTCTTTGCTGCCTCGTCGAGGTCCTCCACGCTCAGGAGCGGCTTCAGCCGGACGTTGACGCTTCCCGTGGAATTGATCAGCAGCGACAGTGCTGCGGCGCTGGCATCGTCCGGAATGTCGAAAACACCGAGGACGTCGTAGTAGCCGAACGCGAAGTAGAAGCTCTCCAGCGTTCCGCCCACGGACTTCACGGCCTCGGTCACCGCGTCACGCCGCGCGGTGCCGCCCTCCTTCATGAGCCCCTTGATGCCCTGGCCCACGTACGTTGCTTCAAACAGATACTTCGGCATGGTGGTTCCCTTTCCTGCGATCTCATTTCATGGGGCGGTCATCACGAGGGGTAATGAGCGTCGGTATTCCGCTGCAGAATCGGAGCGAAAGGCCCCGATACCGCAGAAAGTATTCCTCCGGCCACGGGCAGTCAATACGCTGGGATACCTAATGGCCGGAGCCGTTCCGGGCAACCCGGTTAGGGGTTTTCGGAGCCCCGATTGGCGGGGCGCCGAAGGCCGTTCGGCCCTTGCGGTTTCCGGCCGGGCCGCCAAGGCTGGTACAGGACTTCCACCACCGGCGACGGGAAGGCACTGTCATGTCCTACATCGAGGGTTTGAGCAACGTCGGCCAGGGCGACCTTGCCGAGGCCGGCGGCAAGGCGGTGGGCCTGGGCGGCCTCATCCAGGCCGGGCTCCCGGTCCCGCCCGGGTTCGTCGTCACCACCGACGCCTACGCGGAATTCGTCGCCGCGAACAACTTGGGCGAAGCCATCCACGAGCTGGCAGACCTCCCGCCCGAGGCAACGCCGGAGGACTACGAGCACGCCTCCGCCCTGATCCTGACCCTCTTCAGCAAAGGCGCCATGCCGCCGGGCATCCACAAGGAACTCGCCGCCGCCTACGAACTCCTCGGCACCCGGGACACCCCCGTCGCCGTCCGTTCCTCCGCCACCGCCGAGGACCTCGAGTCCGCCAGCTTCGCCGGGCAGCAGGAAACCTACCTGAACGTCCGCGGCCTCGACGCCCTCGCCAACGCCGTCAAGGACTGCTGGGCCTCGCTCTGGACCGCCCGGGCCATGGCCTACCGCGCCCGGCAAGGCGTGCCGGCGGGCCAGGTGCGGCTCGCCGTCGTAGTCCAGCAGATGGTGGACGCCGACGCCGCCGGCGTGATGTTCACCGCCAACCCCGCCAACGGGCACCGGGACCAGACCGTGGTCAGCGCCGCCTGGGGCCTGGGCGAATCCGTGGTCAGCGGGACGGTCACCACCGACGACCTGACAGTGGACACCGCAACGGGCACGGTCCTCTCCCGGCAGACGGCGGACAAGGAGGTCATGACCGTCCTCACGGAAAGCGGGACGCGCGAGGAGAAGGTGGCGGAAGCCCGCCGTCGTGCCCCCGTCCTGGACGATGCCGCGGCCGCCGAGCTGGCCCGGCACGGCCAGCGGATCGCGGAGCACTTTGGCGCGCCGCAGGACATCGAATGGGCGCGGGCCGACAGACAGTTCTTCCTGCTCCAGTCGCGGCCCATCACGGCGCTGCCCGAGCCGGCCGCCGACGTCCCGGCGGAATGGCCCGTCCCCTACCCCAAGGGCATGTATTTCCGGGCGAGCATCGTTGAGCAGATGCCGGACCCGCTCTCCCCGCTCTTCGCCGACCTCATCGACGGCTCGGTGACCCGCTCTATCTCATCGCTGATGAACGACGCCTTCGGCTCCAACATCGTCCGCGACGGCGATGTCCGCTTCCCCACCGTCAATGGCTACGCCTATTACTACTACCGCACCTGGCCGATGCTGCGGATGACGGGCAGGACGGTGCCGGCGCTCGGCGCGCTGTTCCGGGGCAAGGCGCACATGGGCATCAAGGGCTGGCGCGAGCACTCCCACCCGCTCTACGAACGCGTGATCAGGGACTGGTCTACGCCGCCGCCGGCGGAGCTTTCGGGCGGGAGCCTCCTGGCCGGCGCGCAGGCCCTCCTGGACGCGGGCACCGTGTACTACACCGCCGTGCAGTCCATCATCCCGCTCGCGGACATGAGCGAACTCTCCTTCCGCGCGTTCTACGACAAAGCCGTGAGGCGCGACGGCGACCCCGCGGCCCAGGACTTCCTGCTGGGCTTCGACAGCGAACCCATCCGGGCCGAGAAATCCCTCTACGACCTGGGCGGGTGGGCGCGCAGCGATCCGGCGCTGGTGTCCGCTTTGCTGGAACGTACGACGGCGGAACTCGCCGGGTGCCTGCGCACCGGGTCGGCGCCGGCAGGCGTGGACGGGGTCCTGTGGCAGGAATGGCGCATCGCCGTCCAGGAGCACCTGGCCCTCTACGGGCATGCGGTCTACAACCTGGACTTCGCCACCCCGGTGCCCGCCGACGACCCCTCCGCCCAGCTGGAGACTGTGAAGTTCTACCTGCGCGGGCAGGGCACGGACCCGCATGAGCGGCAGCGGCTGATGACCGAGCGGCGGGAGTCGCTCACCCGGGACGCGGCCGGCCGGCTGAAGCCCCGGCGGCGGGCCCTGTTCCTGCGTCTGCTCAGGTGGGCGCAGGAGACGGCGCCGGTCCGCGAGGACGCGCTGGCCGACGTCGGACTAGCTTGGCCGCTGCTGCGGCGGATGCTGCTGGAACTCGGCCGGCGGCTGGTGGCCTCGGGCGTCATCGCCGCCCCCGACGACGTGTTCTGGCTGCGTTTCCAGGAACTGCGCAGCGCGGTGGACTTCGGCCTTGCCGAGGTCGATGCGGGGGTTTCACTCGCCGGGGCGCCGCGTCCGGTCCGCGCGGACGCCGTAGAGGAGCGGCGGATGCTGTGGCGGGGGCAGGCGAAGGCCACCGCCCCGCAGATGCTGCCGCAGAAGCCGTGGATGGACAAGGCGTTCGGCCGGTGGATGCCGGCCGGTCCCGAACACCAGGCCGGGGACGTCATCAAGGGCGCCGGCGCGAGCTCCGGCCGGGTCACCGCGCCCGCCCGCGTGCTGCGGGGCCCTGAGGATTTCGGCCTGATGCAGCCCGGCGAGGTGCTGGTTGCCCGGATGACCACCCCGGCGTGGACGCCGCTGTTCGCGATGGCGTCCGCTGTGGTCACCGACGTCGGCGGCCCGCTGAGCCACAGCTCCATCGTGGCCCGCGAGTACGGCATCCCGGCGGTGCTGGGCACCGGGGTGGCCACGCAGCGGCTGGCCGGCGGCCGGAAGGTCACGGTGGACGGCGACGCCGGGACGGTCACCCTTGTTTGATGTTCAGCGAGTTCGCCCCATGATGTTGGAGTGAACAAAAACCGGCTCGAAGCCTTCAGCGACGGCGTGCTCGCCATCATCATCACCATCATGGTGCTCGAACTGCACACGCCCGAGGAACCGACGTGGGCGGGCGTGGCCGCCATCGTGCCCACCATCTTCACCTACTTGTTGAGCTTCGTGTACGTGGGGATCTACTGGAACAACCACCACCACATGATCCACCTGGCCAGCAGGGTGAACGGCACCATCCTCTGGGCCAACCTGCACCTGCTGTTCTGGCTCTCGCTGTTCCCGTTCACCACGCGGTGGATGGACGAGTCCGGCTTCCTGCAGGTGCCCGTGCTGCTGTACGGGATCAACCTGCTGTGCGCGGCGATCGCCTACTTCATCCTGGAACGGCGGCTGATCGCGGCCCAGGGCAGGGACGGTTCCCTCGCCCAGGCTGTCGGCAAGGACTGGAAGGGCAAGGCTTCCCCGCTGATCTACCTCGCCGGGATCGCCCTCACCCTGCTCCAGCCACTGCTGGGAGTCGCGGTCTTCACCATCGTGGCGCTGATCTGGCTGGTTCCGGACCGGCGGGTGGAACATTTCGTCGTTAAGGCCCAGGGCGGCGCCGGCCAGGTGTGAAACGGGGCGCCAGCTACTCCGCCATGCCGGGGTGCACGGGAACAAAGTCCAATTTGTTGCCGGAGTTGGTCCGGCTTGCCGGGGCCCGATTGAATCCCCGCGCGTCGAGTCCGTTCTTCGCGCGGAACTCGGCGAGCGCGGCGTCGTAGGCGTTGTTGAGGGTACGGCCCGAGAACTCGCCGGTGCTGCCATCGTTGAAGGCAATCCGTATGCGGACGCTGGCCGGGTAGTGCCGGGTCATCCTGATGAAGCCGCCGGCGTCCTGCTGGAGAGTAATCACGGGGTCCTGCTTTCGTGGGTTGGAGCAGTCTCAAGTTTGCCGCAGATCCCTTGCAACTCCTTCCCGGCCGACCCCATACTGGGCCATGGCTTGGGGGATGACGCGGCGCGGGACGTGGCTGCGGTATGGCTTGGTCTCGGCCCTGCTGGTCGGGATCCACGTGGGCAGCACGTGGTTCTTTTCTGAGGGCGTTTATCAGGGCGGCTCGAACGTCCCGCTCATCAAATTCCCGCAGGACGTCGACGTCTTCTTCGTCCTGACCTTCACGCCCAGCCTGATCGGACTCAAGTACCTGGTTTACGACTCCGCAGTGCGGGCCGTCACCAAGAACTATAGGCCGACGGCGCTGATGGTCGTCTTCGCCGCCGGCTACGCGGTGGCCCTGGCAATGGACGTGGCAGGACTCATCGCGTCATCGAAGCCCATAGCCGATTCAGGATTCGCCATCCTGGGCGCAATCTTCCAAACACCGCTTGTCCTCCTGGCAGCCGGCGGGCTGATCGCGGCGGCCGCCCTGCCGAAGGACAAACCACCACAGATGCAGCCGGGCACCCCGGCCTAACCGCCGCCACTGCGCGGCCTCCGGAAGATCGGAGGATACTGAAAGGGCCTCCCCAGCCAGCAACGAACTGCGTCCCCAGGACGGCCGACACGGCACAACGAGGTCCTGACCGTCGCCATCACGGGCACGCTCTCGGTAACCATGGGGGCGGCGGCTTGCGGCCATCGGGCTGATCATGGTCGGCGCTGCGGTGGGCGCCGGTTTCGTGAAGCTGCATCTTGGGTTCGGGGTGCTGCGACGGCGGTGCTCACCCTTGCGGTCGCCCTGCTGGGCTGGAGTACTACGAAGAGGCACTCTCCCCGCACACCGTGGACACCGCGGCCGCCGCAGCCGGCCCGGAGCCCGCCGTCGTAAGACCTGATCCCCACGCCGAACCGTAGGCCCCTTCCGCACGAATGGGCGCTCAGCCCTCGCAGGCCACCCCGTCGCCGTCGCCATCCAGCCCGGTGCGGTATCCCGCGGTCCCGGAATACAAGGGCGCCGCTCCGGCCGCCACCACCTCCGCGCAGTTGGCGTAGTAGATTACCGTGGCGCTGGAAGCCGCCGCGACGGTCGTCGGCGCCGGCTGGCCGGGGCAGCCGGCGAGGATGCCCGCGATCGCGTCGTGCTCGGCCTGCGTCACCCACAGGCCGTACCGTGCCTTGACCGAAACCTGCCGTGCGACGTACTCGCACCGGAAGCCCTTGGCCGGGGGCAGCCAGGTAGCGGCGTCGCCGTCGCCCTTCTGCTGGTTGGTGGGCCCGTCGGTGGCCTGCAGGTTCAGCGGGTCGTTGGCGAAGGCGGTCCGCTGTTCGGTGGTCAGCTGCTGGGCGCCCTTTTGCCAGGCGTCGCTGAGGGCCACCACGTGGTCGATCTGCACCGCGCTGCTGGTGGTGGTGCCGCGGATGAAGTCGATGACGAGGCCGGTGTACGGGTCGTTGAGCACGCCGGTCTTGACCGTGCAGGGGACGCTGTTGACGTATGTGATGTCCGTCAGGTCCCGGTTGAGGATGTCGTTGCGGGTGTCACAGCCATTCTGGTCCACGTCCGCCCAGGCGGGGCCGAACAGCGACCGCTCATACCCGGTCTTGGGCGCGCGGCCCTTGACCGGGAGGGTTTCGAGGAGGTCCGCCGCCGTCGTGGTGGCGGTCTCTTCCGCAACCGCCGGCAGGTTTCCGGCGAAGAGCGCCAACAGCGCAGCGAGGACGACGGCGGCCGTCCGGCGGGTGCCGGACGCAGGCATGGTGCCAGGCAAGGACGTGGACATGCAGTTCCCCCAGGTTTGTGTGCACGAAGAATTTGGTGCGTCAGCCCCCCATGGCCACTGACGCCAGGGAAGATCCTAGCGGGGGCACTTCCTACGAATATCCGGTTTTACCGCAACTGCGGCAATACTGCCGAATTCCTGCGCGGATCCTGCGGTCCATCGGGTCGGGCACGGAGATATGAAACATTGCTGCACCCTTTAGAGATTACGCCGTTGCCGGCCGTGAATTTCCACGACAAGCGTTCAGTGCCCAGGTTAGGCAAACGGCAAATCGCTAGCTGCCCGACGCGGCACGCAAAGGCTTTCGTTCATCATCAGTTTGCAAGCTACGGCGCCATTGGAAAACATCAATGAACAAATTTCGAGGAAAACTCCTAAATGTCTTCGGTCGCGGATATGCTACCGCTGTATCAGGATTCACTTAGTGAAGAAGGCGGTCTCCTCGTCATGTTTGCCCACGAGTTCGAAGCACTGCAGTAATGGTGAGTCGCCTCGACTCTCCTTTGTTGCATAGCCTCCACGCGCTCGGGACGTCGCACTGATTCCTGCTGCATACCTTTACTGTTTACTCGTTTTATAGAGGGGGACATTATGTCAGGTCAGCATCAAAATGTGCCGTTCACCGGGTCGTCGGCAACGCAATATCCCCAGGGGCAGAATCCCTATGCTCCTGTTCAGCAGCCCAAACAAGGAAATGGGCTCGGCGTTGCCGCCCTCGTTGTGGGCATCGTGGCTGCAGTTCTGAGCATCATCCCGGTTGTAGGAATGGCAGCTTTCTTCCTTGGACCCGTCGCAATCGTCCTCGGTGTGATCGCTTTCTTCCTCAAGAACCGAAAGAAAGGCATGGCGATTGCCGGAACTGTTCTTGGCATTATCAGCCTCGTCATTGCCGGCGTTATGACGGCAGCAATCAGCGCTGGTGTAAAGGCAGTGGATGACAAGCTCAACGCCGAGCACACGGTTGAATACGTTGTTACAACAACAGGCGCGGCAGACATCACCTATTGGACCCCCGGAGGAACGTCCTCCGAGAAGATCACCGCGGATTGGAAGAAGTCAGTCACGTCGAAGGAATTCAACGTCGCCAGCCTTAGTGTGATGGGTTCTTTCAGCGATCCGAACGCTTCCGTCAGCTGCGACATCATCATCGACGGCAAGAGCGCAGGCAAGAATACGGGCGCAGGGGCGGGCGCCCACGCTACTTGCTCCGGCAACACCTGGAGCAAATAACGTAAGCCCAGTCCTGATCTTAGGGGCGAGGAACGATAGGGTTCCCCCTCCTGCGCGTGGCCGACGGCGGCACCCAGCCGGGGTGCCGCCGTCGTCGTCAAAGCTTCTGCATCAGTGCGCTCAGACGCGCTCGGGGAAGGACTCCACCTTCGCGGGGTCCCGTTCCACCAGCTCGCCCAGAATCTCGTCCGCGCGGCTGAGGAGCGCCGGGTCGAGGCGGACGCCGGCGGCGGTGACGTTGTCGCGCAGCTGCTCGGGGCGTGAGGCCCCGACGATCGCCGACGCCACGTTCTGGTTCTGCAGCACCCAGGCCACGGCGAACGCGGCCATGGACAGGCCGGCTTCCTCCGCCAGCGGCCTGAGCTCCTGCACGCGCTCCAGCACCGGCTGCTGCATGTACCGGTGCTCCGTCTTGGCTTCACCCTCGCCCGTGGTGAAGCGGGACGCCGCGGGGCCACCGCCTCCCGGCAGGTACTTGCCCGTGAGGACCCCCTGCGCGATGGGCGACCACACGATCTGGGACAGCCCCAGCTCCTGGCTCAGCGGCACGATCTCCGGTTCGATCACCCGCCACAGCATGTTGTACTGCGGCTGGTTGGACACCAGGTGGATCCCTAGTTCCCTGGCCAGCTCCACGCCCCTGCGGATCTCGTCGACCGTCCACTCCGAGACCCCGATGTAGTGCGCCTTGCCGGCCCTGACGATGTCGGCGAAGGCCTGCATGGTTTCCTCCAGCGGCGTCTCGTAGTCGTACCGGTGGGCCTGGTACAGGTCGACGTAGTCCGTGCGCAGCCGGCGGAGCGAGCCATTGATGGACTCCATGATGTGCTTGCGGGACAGGCCGCGGTCGTTCTTGCCCTCGCCGGTGGGGAAGTAGACCTTGGTGAAGATTTCCAGGCTCTCGCGCCGGACCCCGTCGAGGGCCTCGCCCAAAGCCATCTCCGCCTTCGTGCCGGCATACGCATCCGCCGTATCAAAGGTGGTGATGCCCAGGTCCAGGGCGGTGCGGACGCACTCGGTGGCAGCGGCCTGGTCGATCTGTTCGCCGTGCGTGGTCCAGTTGCCGTACGCGATGGCACTGACGTACATGCCGGAGTTGCCAAGCTTGCGGTATTCCATGATGTCCTCTCGGGGATTACTGACTGGAAGAAATGGCCCGGCGCAGGCGCCGGGGCGGTGCGGTGGTGCCCCGGACCACCAGCCGGGGCTCGATCAGGCCGGACGACGCCGGCGCTCCCGCCAGCGCTCCGAGGATGGCTTCGGCTGCGAGCCGGCCCTGCTCGGCCACGCCGTGGTCCATGGTGGTGAGACCGACTGCGCCGGCCAGTTCGTGGTTGTCGTAGCCGACGACGGAAACGTCGCCCGGGACGTCCAGCCCGGCCCCGCGGAGCGTGGCCATCGCACCGAAGGCGAGCTCGTCCGAGGCGGCGACCACCGCCGTCGGAGGGTCAGCGGCGGTGAGGAACGCGGCCATTGCCGCCGCGCCGGCGTCGACCGTGTTTTCGACGGCGGCCTCCAGCGCCGGTTCGTCCTGCAGTCCCGCCTCCGCGAGCGCCTCCCGGTAGCCGGTCAGGCGCTCGGCCGGGGGCACTCCCCCCAGCGGCGACCCTTCGGTCTCCCGGATGCCCAGGAACGCTATCCGTTCATGGCCGAGATTGAGCAGGTGCCTGGTGGCGGCGCGGCCACCTACGCGATCCTCCACCCGCACTGACGACGCCCCGCCCTGTTCAGAACCGACCAGCGCCACGGCCTGGCCTTGCGCCTGCAACGCCGCCAATTCGTCAGGTGACAATTGGAGGGCCACCACCAGGGCAGCGTCGGCGCGGCCGTGCAGCCGCGGGCCAGCGAAGAACTTCTCCCGCAGCTCCGGAGTGGACAGCTCCACCAGGAGCACGTCGTAGCCTTCCCGGCTGAGTACGCGCCCGGCTGCCGCGATGATCTCGGCGAAGAACCACTTGCTCAGCAGCGGCACGACGACGGCGACCGTCCGGGTGCGTCCGGTCGCCAGCCTGGAGGCGCTGGGCGAGATGGCATAGCCCAACTCAGCGGCAGCTTCCTGCACGCGCTTGCGGGTGGCCGCCGAAATTCCGGGAATGTCCCGCAATGCACGGGAAACGGTGGATACGGAGACTTTTGCGCGCTCTGCTACCTGCTCGACTGTTGAGGACACAGTACGAGACTAGCCCTCTTCACCCAGACTTTGCAAGCGCTTGCAAAAGAAAGCTGGGCGGAACATGGAAAGGCTGGGACGGATATCCGTCCCAGCCCAAGGGTCCACTTTCCCGAATCACATACCCGGCATCAGCCCAAGCTGGCCCATCATCGACGCGACGTCCGGATGGGCGCGGAAGGACGCGATCTTTCCGTCCCTCACCGATGCAAAGTACGTCCCTGTTCCGACGACTGACTTTCCCGTGGCAGGAATTTCACGGTCCCCCATGCGCAGGGGTCCGGTGTTCGTGCCCGTGAATTCCACTTCCGCTGCAACCTCGTCATCGCTGACCACCCGCCTGGTGCTTGTCACATGCATGTCCGGGAACGCAGTGAACCAGGAATCCATGTACGCCTGCACCTGCTCCCGGGTCCTGAAGGCTTCGGGGGCCATCACATCCGAAAAGGTGAAATCATCAGCCAGCAGGCCCGCGAAACCTGCCGTGTCATGCTTGTCCCAGGCCGCCATCCCGCGGTCGTCGAGTTGTTCTACTTCTGCGCGTGACATCACGCACCTCCTCATTGGAAAACTTGCTGTTGTCCTGGCGTGGCGCTGCCGAGCGCGGCAGCACCCTCGTCCGGTCCGGGCAGCGGCTCGAAGATGACCTTGCTGCCGGCCGCAGCCAAATGCGTTGGGAACTTTGGACGGACATGTCCCAAGACAAAGGCGCCTCCTCACCCGGCGCCCTCGCCTGGCAGAAGTGGCCCGGTCCCGGCGCCTAATTCCTGGTAACGGGACGGACAGCCCCGTTAATTGCAGACGCTATTCCTGCTCCCGGAGGGCGTCAATATGCTTGGATACCTAATGTGCCCCCAATATTTGGGCTCCCGAGCATATTTTGTTTGGGAGGCACAAACTCCGGGTATTCCTCTGGAAAGCTGTGTTGCCTGGCGGGGAGGGAACTGGTGCCTGAAGAGCACGACGATGGTTTGGTCACACAATCGCTGCTGCTGGATGAGCTTGGCCAATCGGTGATCGGGATGGATTCCCAGTGGCGGATCACGTACTGGAACCGGGCCTCGGAAGCGCTTTACGGGTTTAGCGCAGCAGAGGTCCTGGGCGCCGGAATCTCTGAGCTCGGACTCGTCGGCGATAAGTCACCAGGGCACGGCGCCTCCCGTGAAATCGCCCACCGGGTGGGCACCGGAGCCCACTGGTCCGGGGAACTATGGGTCCGCCACCGGACCGGACGGGAGTTTCCTGTCCACGCCACGGTCAGCCCCGTCCGCGGACGGCACACCGTGCCGGTGTCCGTCGTCGCCATATCCAAGGACATCACGGACAGGAAACATAACGAGGCCGTCCTGCGCCGTTTTTCCGCAATGATCGAATCCTCCGGCGACGCCATCGTCAGTGCTGACATGACCGGAACCATCACCAGCTGGAACACGGGAGCGACCCGGATGTTCGGCTGGACCGCCCGCGAAGCCGTTGGCCAAAGCTACCGGCTGCTGGCCACCATTGATCACGAGGACTTCGACGGAAACGTTAAGGCGAGCATCCGCAACGGACGATTCGTCACGGGACTGGCCGTCCGCTGGGGCCGCAAGGACGGATCCGTCATCGACGTCGAACTGACGGTCTCGCCCGTGTATGGGCCGGACGGTAACCAGGTTGGTGCTTCCGCCATCGCCCGGGACGTCACCGAGATCCAGCGTCTCAGGGAAGCGGCCGCCCTGGAACGCGAAAAGCTCCTGGCCGCCCAGGAAATGGCGCACGTCGGAAGTGTCGAGCACACCGAGGCGACGGGTGAGACCTGGCATTCCGAGGAGTTTGGCAGGATCTTCGGCCTTGAACCGGGCCAGACCGCCGCCCGGGACCTGCTGCTTGAACTGACGCACCCCGAGGACCGAAAACGTGTCCAGGCGGTCTGGAAAAGCCTGGACGAGGGTGCCGGGTTCGCGGATTTCGAGTACCGGATCATCAGGGCCGATGGCGAGCAACGGTGGCTGCACTCACGGATCAGGAACGTGGAAGCCGACGATCGCAAACCCGGACGCTTCCTGGACACCGTATTGGACATCACCGAGCGCAAACAGGCCGAACAGATCCTGGAGTGGCAGGCCCGCCATGACCCGCTGACCGGGTTGCCAAACCGGTACGTGATCACCGAGGTCCTTCAGGAACTGCTGGACCGGGACTCCCGCGCCGTAGTGATGTTCGTTGACGTCGACCGGTTCAAGCTGATCAACGACGGGATCGGCCATGCGGCTGGAGACAACATTCTGATGCTCCTGGGCGAACGGCTGAAGAGCTTCGTCAAAAGCGGCGACACTGTGGGCCGGTTCGGCGGTGACGAGTTTGTGATCGTCTGCGGGAACCTGATGCTGCGCGGCGCGAGGACCCTGGCGGAGCGGATCAGGCAATCGACCAGGCGGCCGTTTGAAGTGGACGGACGGAAGATCTACCTCAATGTCAGCGTCGGCATCGCGTTGGCTGGACCTGACGATACGGCGGAGTCGATGCTGCAGGGGGCGGACGCCGCCATGTACCGGGCCAAATCAGCGGGCGGGGACTCGTCGGCCGTTTACGACGTGCTGATGTCCGGGAAGGCCGCCGGGCGGCTTGACTTGGAGTCCGACCTGCGGCTCGCCCTGGACCGGCGCGAACTCTCGCTGAACTACCAGCCCATCGTGGACATCAACGGCGGGAGCACCATTGGTTTCGAGGCGCTGCTGCGCTGGCACCATAGCGAGCACGGGCTGATTGGCCCCGACACCTTCATTCCCATCGCCGAAGAAACGGGCCTGATCATTCCCATTGGCACCTGGGTGCTCCGTGAAGCCTTGCGGCAGGTCCAGCAATGGCGCGCACATCTGGAGGGAGCCGACGGCCTTTCCGCGGCAGTGAACATTTCCGGCCGGCAGTTCCTCGCACCGGACTTCACGGACATCGTCGAGGCCGAGATCCAGGCAGCCGGCATCGACCCCGGCGCGGTCCACTTGGAGATCACCGAAACGGTTCTGATGGACCAGCCGGACCTGCCCAAGGAAACACTGCAACGGCTTCACAGCGTGGGCGTCGGGTTGTCCATCGATGACTTCGGCACCGGATACTCCTCCCTCAGCTACCTGCGGTGGCTGTCCGCCCGGACCCTGAAAATCGACCGTACCTTTGTCGAGGAACTGGGACGGGGGCCGCACGGGGCCACCATCATTGAACTCGTCCTGGGCATGGCTGAAAGCCTCAGCCTGGAGGTGGTGGCCGAAGGCGTCGAGACGGCGGAGCAGCTCGCCGAACTCCGCCGGCTCGGCATCCGCTATGCGCAGGGGTTCTACTGGAGCCCTCCCTTGCCGCCGGAAGACGTCCCTGCCTGGCTCGAATCACCATCTGCTGGTTCCACCGAACGGTCGCGCCCGAACAGTACTTTCGCCGGCTGACCGGTCCAGCGAAACGCACGACGTCGGCACTCTGCCGGGTGCCGACGTCGTCCTTCTCGAGACTTCAGGTCAGGATGCCGGCCTGACGACGATGGCCGAGCCGCACTGGTTGATCAGCGTGCCAAGGGTTGAGCTTGCGGTCGCCGTCTTCGTGCCTGTGGCGGACGTATCCGTCAGTGCGAGCGAGTTGACCTCGATGGCCGCGTTCGACTTGGACGCGATGTTCGAAGTGGCGTGAGCGACGTCAGTGGTCCCCGCCGGCGGCGTGAAGGTTGTGGCGGCCGAGTTGGTGCTGTTCCTGACGCCGTGGGCGGTTAGCAGCAGGGCTCCGGCTGTCACCGGCGTGATGGACGGCGCCCGGACGCCAGGGTAGGCAACCCCGCTGTTGGTGTCGGTGGCCGGTGTGACGTCCAGCGGCGTCGTGGTGTTGGCGCCCTGCACGGCAACCGTCGCCCAGGCATAGCGGGACGCGGGTTCAGGCACGCTCGGCGCGGTATCCCCGGGCTGCATCACCCGGTACCAGACGGACTGGTGCGCGGACGTGGAACTGGCGCTCGTGAAGTCAGCCACCGCACGCGTCCAGCCCGCCGGGGTGGTCACGTTCGCCGAACCGGCCACGGTCACCTGCGAGAACAGGAATACCGTGTCCCCGGGCTGCCACCCGGCCGGCAGGGTTGGTGCGTACGAACCCGAAGCGGTGAGCTCGCCGGCGCCGCTGTCCGAGGACCGGACAGAAACCGCGGTGGCTGTAGGCGTGGGCGTGGGGGTCGGCGTCGGAGTTGGGGTGGGGGTCGGCGTCGGAGTTGGGGTGGGGGTCGGCGTAGGGGTCGGAGTTGGGGTGGGTGTCGGCGTAGGCGTAGGGGTCGGCGGTGCCGGCCGGGTCAGAGTGAAATTGTCCGTGTAGGTCCCGCCTGAGGCGCGAACGAAGCTGCCCGTGAGCGCCGTATCGGTCACCGAAATCTTCAAAAAGCCATAGGTGAGGTTGTTGTTACTACCCATGAAGGTCTGGAAGTACGGCGCCGTCGTCGTATTGCTCTCGCTGTTGATCGACCTGCCGCCCGAACCCACGGTGGCCAGGATGGTGCCGGTGCCGGCCGCGAACTGGCCCGTGGGGTTCGTGTCGGCAACGCAGTCGGGGTTGAAGCTGCTGACCGGAATGGCCGTGCAGCTTCCCTTAAGTGCCAGCGGGTAGCTGCGCGCGTACGCGTGGTCGTGCGCCTGCAGGTAGAGGTCCACCTTCTTGGCCACCAGCAAATTCATCAGATCGGAGCTGGCGGCGCAGGGGTAGTTGACCATCGACAGGCAGTACATGTGCATGCCGACGACGACGAACGGAATCCCGGCGGCCCGTGCGGCATCGATCGTTGACGACACGTAGTTGTAGCCCTGCGTGCCGGCCTTGTAGGACCAGTCCTTGGTGGTGCCATCGAAGGTCAGCTTCGGCGATACCATAATCACCCGTACCAGCGGGCTGCCAGCCGGGTAGTCGGTGTAGAACTGCTGGCCGTAGTCGCCCGACGAGCCGAGCTGGTCCGGCAGGCAGGCGGCGAAATTGGACCACACGCCGTCGGGCCCGTTGTCCTCGTGGTTCCCGGACACGACCTCATAGGGCATCGTCCCGGCGTGCTGGGTGACGAACGAGCACCAAGACGACTCTGGTTCGATCTGGGAGTAGGACATGTCGCCGAGGTTGAAGAGGGCTCCGGTCCCGGCATTCCTGGCAGCATCGATCACTTTGCCGGTCACGGTATTGCCGCCCATGTCGCCGACGAACCCCAGGCTCACCGTGGCTGCGGCGTCGGCCTTGTTCTCCCGTGAGGTGGTGAGGAAGGACACGTTGGCCACGACCAGGGCCAGGCCCAGCAGCCCGGCCAGCAGCCAACGCAGCGGGTGGCCCAGCGCAGCGCGCGGTGCATGGCGGGAAGGCTGGCGCGCGTTCATCGACAGCTCCATTCGGTGGCGCGGCGCAGCCCGTTGGCTGCCGCGGAATAGCCGACGACGGTCGTCGCGGCGCCTGCCCCCGCGACCGACGTCGCCGCCCCGGACACACCGGCGAACGTGCCGTCAGAGCCCGGCGGGAGGATCCGGGCGCTCTTGCCGATCCACATCACCGCCTGGGGCCGCGACGCGCGGACCGAGGGCGTGCTGCCAACGCCGACAGCGACCCCCGCTACGCCTGCCGATGCGCTGGAGGCGGGCCCGGCGGCCGCCGCGCCCAGATCGCTGATGAGGCCTGAGGCTCCCCAGGCCACGGCGTGGGTTCCCTCCTGCACGGCGCTCTGGCCGAGCGCCTGCCCGGTGGAGTCGATCGCGAGTACCACGCCGCCCTTCCCGGCCAGGGCCGGGAGGACCTTCGGTGTCCCGTCAGGTGCCCACAGAACAGGGCTGCCATCATCGCCGAGGGCCACACCCCCGACGGTGCCGTCCTGGCCAATCGCGAAGGCATGGCCGCCGCGTGCACCAGCGGGCAGTGGAAGCTCACGCGGCGCCGCGGTCACGCTGGACCAGACCGCAGGATGCTCGTCCTCGTCGGCACCCGGCCCATCCGCGTGATCTTCGTTGGCGACCAAAACGCCGGCAACGATGCCGCTATCGGATATTGCCGATGGCATCGCAACGTTTCCGGAGCCCGCAGCAAGCAGGTGGTACTGGCCGTTCTGCCACCACCAGCCCACCAGCATCTCCTGGCTGGAGTCATACCCGGTGCCGACGACCACTCCGTCCTTGTTCACCGACGCGGGGACCGGCGCCTCGAGCGGGATGGACAGCGCCGTCGGCTGGCCGTTCTGCCAGAGGACCGGCGCGGACCCGCCATTGGAGGTGTCTGCGATCCCAACTACCAGGCCGTTGCTGCTCGCCGCGATCGCGTTGCTGCCCCGGCCGCCCAGGCCGGGAAGCAGCTGCGCCGTGCAGTTCGTGGCGGCCGGCAAATCCGCCGGAGCCGCCGAGGCCGCGATGGGCATCATCGCCACGGCGCCCTCGGCTGCCAGCAGCAGCACAGTCAGCAATGCTTGGGGCCGTGCAGTCCCGCGGCGGCCGTCCTGCCCGCCCCTGTCAAGAAATCCGTTGCTTTGCACCGTTGCTCCCCCGGCTCTGAACCCCATGTCCCCAGCAGCACCTGCAGCACACATCCGCCGTGGTACGGCAGACCTGTGGTACGAGCCTAGAAGCGGGGTCAAGGGGAAGTCACCAGTAACGGGTACCTGATTCGGGGCATTCGTTGTACTTAGGGGGCACCACCCCTAACGCTGGGTAGGGGCACCCAACCCGGGCGCCGCCGTCGTACGTGCCTGCCGAAAAACCCCTACTTCAGCTTCGGCACCAGCACGGGTGTGTTCTTCTTGTACGCCTCATAGTCCGGCTGGCCGCCCCACTTCTTGTCGGCCTTCTTCTCCAAAGGCGGCACCCCGCTGCCCTTGGTCAGCAGCAGGGTCACGAACACCGGGGAAATAAGGGCTGCCCACTGCCAGCCCTGCAGTACCGGCAGGGCGATGATGGCCACACCCAGCCAGAGGGTGATCTCGCCGAAGTAGTTGGGGTGGCGGGACTTTGACCACAGGCCGGTGCTGATGAAGCGGCCCTTGTTGGCGGGGTCGTTCTTAAAGCGGGTCTTTTCGAGGTCCGCCACGGTCTCGATGGTGATGCCCGCAGCCCACACCAGCAGGCCCGCCCAGAAGAATCCGTCCAGCCCCACCTTCTTGTCCGACGTGATCGCCACCCAGGCGAGCGCCGCGGTGAGCACCACCCACAGGCCCTGGATGGTCCAGGTGTTCAGGAAGCGGGCAAAGTCGGTCTTCAGTTCGTCGAAGCGGTCATCCTTGCCGTGCTTCCTGATCCGCAGGAACAGGAAGCTGCCCAGCCGCGCCGCCCACAGCACCACCATGGCGGCCAGCAGCAGGCCGCGGGCGTCGACTCCAGGGGACGCGAGCACCAGAAACACGGTGATGGAGATGTAGGTCAGGGCTCCGGTGAGGTCGTAGAACTTCTCCGTCTGCGCCTTGTAGGACGGGATGAACACCAGCCATTGGATCAGGAATGCGGCGGCGACCCCCAGCGCGAACACCGGGAACCCGCCGATCCTTGACCCGCCCTGGCTGCCGGCGACGGCGATAAGCACCGCCACCACCACGGCGGCGACGATGCTGATGATCGCCTTGCGGCTGTTTCCGTTCATGCGGTCCGGTCCTTCCCCCTGCGCCCCCGTCGGGGCACGCCTACTGACAAGTTTTACTGATCCACTTGGTCTTCGGAGCCGCCGCGCGATTGTATGGGCCCGTCCAGGCACGGCATCGGCACCGAACTGCATCTGATTCCGTCCCCGAACCAAGGAGCCCCGCATGAGCCCGCGCACCACGAACTGGCTGGCCGCCTACGTTGTCACCGCCCTGGCCTTCGCCGTGCTGGACGTCGCCTGGATCCTGCTGGTGGCCAACCCGCTGTACCAGAGCCGGATCGGGCACCTGCTGGCGCCCCAGGCCAACCTGCCAGGGGCGGTCCTGTTCTACGCCATCTTCGTGGCCGGGATAGTGCACTACGGCGTGCGGCCCAACCATCCGGACGCCACCCTGCGGCAACGCGTCCTCGGGGCGGGGCTTTTCGGGTTCTTCACCTACGCCACCTGGGCGCTGACGGCCTTCGCCGTGCTCAAGGACTTCCCCGCCGTGGTGGCAGTTACGGACATCCTGTGGGGAGCCGCGGCGTGCAGTGTGGTCACGTGGGTGACCGCAACGCTGCTTCGGCGGCGCCTCGCTCGGCCCGCAGCTGCCTGATACGGGGCGCCGAACTGGCCCAGTTTTCAGAGGTGGGCTGCCAAAAATCCACGGGAATACTGGCAGACGTCCCGCAAAACTGGGCCAGTCCGGCAGGGCCGGGATAAAAGTCAGCCGAACAGCGCCGCCACGCGGGTCAGGGTCTCGTAGACGCCGTAGGCCAGCGGAACCCCCACCAGGGCCCAGCCCACGGCGAGTTTCCCGGCGGACGGGTTCACGGGGGTGTCATTGCGTGCGCTCATCTCAGGCCTCCATGGCAGGTTGGGTCCGCTCCGGGCGGGGTTCGTGGAATCGGGCGTCGACGGGTTTGACCAGCAGGTTGGCAATGAAGCCGACCACCAGCAGCGCCACCATGGTCAGCAGCGCCGGCTGGTAGGACGCCGCCGTCAGCTGCCCGGGCTTGCCCTGGGCGTCCAGGATCGCATTGACGATCAGCGGCCCGGCCACCCCGGCGGCGGACCAGGCGGTGAGCAGCCGGCCGTGGATGGCGCCCACCTGGTAGGTGCCGAACAGGTCGCGGAGGTAGGCCGGGACCGTGGCGAAGCCGCCGCCGTAGAAGGAAATGATGAAGAATGCGAGCGCCACGTACAGGACCGTGGTGCTGGCGCCGGCAAAGGCCAGGATCGTGTACAGCACCGCGCCCACGCCCAGGTACATCATGTAGATCCGCTTGCGGCCGGTGACGTCCGAGGTGGCGGACCAGGCGAACCGACCAGCCATGTTGCCGATGGACAGCAGGCCCACGAAGCCCGCCGCAACGCCGGCACTGACCAGGGACTTGCCGTCGGACTGCCGGAAGAAATCCTGGATCATGGGCGCCGCCTGTTCCAGGATGCCGATGCCCGCGGTGACGTTGCAGAACAGCGCCACCCACACCAGCCAGAACTGCCGGGTCTTGATGGCGTTCTTCGCGGAGACGTTCTCGGTGGTCACCAGCTTGGCGGCCTTGACCTTCGAGGGGTCGAACCCGGCGGGCCGCCAGCCGTCCGCAGGCACCTTGATAGTGAATGCGCCGAAGAGCATGTAGGCGAGGTAGACGACGGCGAGCGTCAGGAAGAGCTTGCCCACCGCATCGCCGCTGGCCACCCAGCCCTGCGCGCCGGAGTTGGGGTCGTACGCCTTGAGCAGCGCCGTGGATACCGGGCTGGCGATCAGCGCGCCGCCGCCGAAGCCCATGATCGCCATGCCGGTGGCCAGGCCGGGCCGGTCCGGGAACCATTTGATCAGCGTGGACACGGGCGAGATGTAGCCGATGCCCAGGCCGATGCCGCCCACCACACCGTAGCCCAGGTAGACCAGCCAGAGCTGCCGGGTGAAGATGCCCAGCGAGCCGATGAGGAAGCCGCCCACCCAGAACATCGCCGAGGTGAACATCGCCTTGCGCGGGCCGTTGCGGTCCACCCAGGTGCCCATGACCGCGGCGGAGAGGCCCAGCATGACGATGGCGATGGAGAAGATCACGCCGATCTCGGTGAGGCTGGCCCCGAAGTGCTTGACCAGCGCTGTCTTGTACACGCTGGTGGCATAGGCCTGCCCGATACAGAGGTGGACGGCGAGCGCCGCCGGCGGCACGAGCCAGCGGTTGAAGCCCGGGCGGGCAATGGTGTGGTCACGGTCCAGGAAGCCCATGGTGAATTCCCTTTGCTTGTCGATGACGCCGATGTCTGATCGATCCAGAGGCGTAGGGTCTCCCCACAGGGCCCGTTGCCTTCGGCAATCATGCGGCAAATAGTCAGTAAACGTACTATTGGCGCGCCGAGCGGTGGGAAATTTACGGTGAGCGGCGGTGTCAGGCGGCCTTGATGGGTGACGTGCTGCCGGACGATGCTGCCTGGCTCTCCCGGGCCAGGAAGGCGGACAGTTCGCCGATGGTGCTCATGAGCGGTGCGGGGAAGACGACGGTGGTGTTCTTGTCCACCCCGATTTCCACCAGGGACTGCAGGTTCCTCAGCTGCAATGCCAGCGGGTGGGCCATCATGGTGTCAGACGCGTCACCGAGCGCTGTCGCAGCGATGGCTTCGCCTTCGGCGGCGATGATCTTGGCCCTCTTTTCGCGTTCCGCTTCAGCCTGCCGGGCCATGGCGCGCTTCATGCTGTCAGGCAGTTGGATGTCCTTCAGTTCCACCAAGGTGACTTCCACGCCCCACTCGACGCTGAGCACATCGAGGATTTGCCGGATGTCAGCGTTGATCCGCGCGGTCTCGGACAGGGTCTGGTCCAGCGTATGCTGGCCCACGACCTTCCGCAGGGTGGTCTGGGCGATCTGGTCGATGGCCGCGGACACGTTCTCAATCGCGATGATGGACTTCACTGCGTCCACCACGCGGTAGTAAGCCACCGCCGAGACGTCCACGCTCACGTTGTCCTGCGTGATGATGCCCTGGGACTGGATGGGCATGGTCACGATCCGGAGGCTGACCAACGGCAGCCGGTCGATGACCGGGATGATCAGCCGCAGGCCCGGCTCCCGCACGCCGACCACCCTGCCAAGCCGGAACAGCACGCCCTTTTCGAACTGGCGCACAATGCGGATGGACATTCTCGCCACGATGAGCAGCAGGACGACGAGGACGATGATTACCAATGTGGTGGGGTCCATCAGGATCCCCTCCTGAAGTACTGGATGGGACCTGCCGAAGCCGGGCCGGCGCCGTGACAGATGTCCTGGCTCCATTCTCCCACCAACCATGAAAGAGAGCTTCAAACCTGCTGTAGGTTGATGCTACTTGTCAGTAAGGCGGAAAGCAGGTGCCGTATGGACGCGGACGTCATCATCATCGGCGGCGGCTTGGCCGGGCTCGTGGCCAGCAACGAGCTGGTCCGCGCCGGCAGGCGCGTGGCCATCGTGGACCAGGAGAACGAGGCGAACCTCGGCGGGCAGGCATTCTGGTCCCTGGGCGGGCTCTTCCTGGTGGACACGCCCATGCAGCGGCGGCTCGGCGTGAAGGACTCCTTTGAGCTGGCATGGCAGGACTGGCAAGGCTCGGCCCATTGGGACCGGCTTTCCGGCGCCCTTCCCGAGGATGAGTGGGCCCGGCAGTGGGGCCGCGCCTACGTGGAGTTCGCCGCCGGCGAGAAGCGCGCGTGGCTGCGGGAACAGGGCATCCGGTTCACGCCGCTCGTGGGCTGGGCCGAACGCGGCGACGGCAGGGCCGGCGGCCACGGCAACTCGGTCCCCCGCTTCCACGTCCCATGGGGCACCGGCACGGGAGTGTCGGAGCCGTTCGCCGGGCGGGCCCGGGAGGCGGCTGCGGCGGGCAGCGTCCGGTTTTTCTTCCGGCACCGGGTGGACGGATTAGCGTTCGACGGCGGCACGGTCACCGGGGTGCGCGGCGCGGTGCTGGCCCCGGATGGTTCCCCGCGCGGGGTGTCCTCCAACCGGGACGTTGTGGGTGAATTTGAGCTGCGGGCGCAGGCGGTGCTGATCGCGTCCGGCGGCATCGGCGGCAACCATGAGCAGGTGCGGCGCTGGTGGCCTTCCCGGCTGGGGACGCCGCCGCGGAAGATGGTCACCGGGGTCCCGGCCCACGTGGACGGGCGGATGCTGGACATCGCCGACGACGCCGGCGTCCGACTGGTGAACCGTGACCGGATGTGGCACTACACCGAGGGCATCCAAAACTGGAACCCCATCTGGCCGGACCACGCCATCCGGATCCTGCCCGGACCGTCGTCGCTGTGGTTCGATGCCCTGGGCCGGCGCCTCCCCTCCCCCGGCCTGCCCGGCTACGACACCCTGGGCACCCTCCGGCTGCTGCGGACCACCCCGGACATCCAGCAGTACAACCATTCGTGGTTCATCCTCAACCAGCGCATCATCGAAAAGGAGTTCGCCCTCTCCGGCTCCGAGCAGAACCCCGACATCACCAACCGGGACCGCAAGCTGCTGCTGAAGACCCGCCTGGGCCGCGGCGCCTCCGGGCCCATCGAGGCGTTCAAGGAACACGGCGCGGACTTCGTGGTGGCGGACAAACTCGCGGACCTGGTCCTCCGGATGAACGGAATCACGGCGGAGCCACTGCTGGACCACGGCCTGCTGCGGCGGCAGATCGAGGAGCGCGACGCCGAGATCCGGAACCCCTTCTCCAAGGACGTCCAGGTGGCGGGCATCCGCAACAGCCGCCGCTACCTGGGCGACCGGCTCTTCCGCACCGTCAAACCGCACCGGATCCTCGACCCCAAAGCAGGTCCGCTGATCGCCGTCCGCCTGCACGTGCTGACCCGCAAGACCCTCGGCGGCATCCAGACGAACTTGTCCGGCCAGGCCATCGGGCAGGACGGCTCCCCCATCCCCGGCCTCTACGCCGCGGGCGAAGCCGCCGGATTCGGCGGCGGCGGAGCCCACGGCTACAACGCATTGGAGGGGACCTTCCTGGGCGGCTGCATCTTCACCGGTCTTACCGCTGGCCGAACCCTCGCGGCCGCACTTTAAGACACGGCCGCACTTTAAGATGAGGCATGGACTTCGAGGTCGTGCTCCTGACCGTGGCCGGTGCCGCGCTGATCCTGCTGATGGTCGCGGACGTCTTCAACACCCTGCTCTATCCGCATGGTTCGGGTCCGGTGGGGCGGACCATCATGCGCGGCTTCTGGCTGCTGTCGAGGAAACTCCGGGGCGGCGCCTCCTCCATCGCCGCGCCGCTGGCCATGGCGGCGGTCATTGCGGCCTGGGCCACCCTCGCCGCGGTGGGCTGGGCGCTGCTGTACCTTCCCCACCTGCCTGACGGGTTCACCTACTCGGCCGGGGTTCCCCGGCAGGCCGACTTCGCCGAGGCGCTGTACATCTCGCTGGTGGCCCTTTCCACCGCGGGCTTCGGGGAGATCGTCGCCACGCATCCGCTGCTGCGGCTGGTGATGGCGTTCCAGGCCGTGGCGGGCTTCGGCCTGCTGACGGCCACGGTCTCCTGGATCCTCCAGACGTACCCGGCGCTGAGCCGCCGCCGGGTGCTGGCCCACCGGCTGAACCTGTTCCGGGAAGCCGCGGGACCCTCCGGGATCGCGTCGCTGGAGGCCCGGCATGCGGCGGGCCTGCTGGAATCGATGTCCGAGAACGTGGCGTCCGTCAGCATAGACCTGCTCTCGTTCCACGAAACCTACTACTTCCACGACGTGGAACCGAGGGGTTCGCTTCCCGCCACCATCACCTACGCGCACCGGCTCGCCACGGACGCCGAGGCCAGCGACAACCCCGAACTGCGCTTTGCCGGGCGCATGCTGCACGCCGCGCTGGATGACCTGGCCGACGTCCTCCGGGGCAAGTTCGGCCATGTGGGAAGCACCTCCTCCGACGTGTTCGACCACTACGAACTCCACCACCGGCACCGGCGGCCCCGGGAGCCGGGACGATAGCCACGGCCGGCCTTGCTATGGTCTGCGTATGGCTTCCCTCCCCCGCTCCGCCGACGATGTCATCAATGAACCGGAGCGCGTCCAGTTCGAGTTCTTCCTGGACCAGCACCGGGCAGCCCTCAGCGGCTGCCTGGCCGGGCTGACCGAAGAGCAGGCACGACGCCGGCTGGTTCCGTCGCGCACCACCCTGCTGGGGCTGGTGAAGCACGCCACCTTCGTGGAGAAGGTCTGGTTTGACGAAGCCTTCACCGGCCGCCCGCGCAGCGAGATCGGCATCCCGGCAACCCCGGACGAGTCCTTCATCCTGGACGACGGCGACACCATCGGCTCCATCCAGTCAGCCCACCACGCAGCCTGCGCCGCGTCCCGGGCCGCTGCCGCGCCTCTCAGCCTGGACGATGTGGTGACGGGCAACCGGCGTGGACCGCTCCCGCTGCGCTGGGTGTACCTGCACATGCTGCGCGAACTTGCCCAGCACTGCGGCCATGCGGACATCCTGCGCGAACAGATCCTGGCAGGCAGGGGCGGGGACCACAGCTGACGCGGCCCCCACGTGACGATCGGCCCGCCACCGCCCGCAGGGCCGCGTAAGCTACCTGCGCCGGCGCGATGACCGGTGCGGCGACCGGATGTGGATGGGCTGGAAACGCCGCGGCCCGGTCATCTCGCCCCGGCTCGTCAGTGCCACGGCGGCGACCACCAGCCACATGGTGGCCGCCTGCCCCCACGGGTAGACCTGCTGCGGAACTCCCGGCGTGAGCGGGTTCAGGATGAACTGGAATGCCGCCAGGCTCGCGTGCATCAGGGCCGCCACGAGCACGCTACCCGTGTGGTCGTAAACCCAGACCATGAGCACCCGGAAGGCCGTCAGCTGGCCGACAAGCACCGCCGCGACCCAGAGCGACATGAAGATGGCCAGCGGCACGCCGCCATTCGTCCCACCGCCGCCCCAGTAGTTCACAAAGAAGTGCCAGGCGCCCCACAGCACGCCCACCAAAAGACCGGTCCAGAGAACGCTGTAATGCTCCCTGGCCTTGGGAATGGCGAACCCGGTCCAGCCGATCTCCTCGAGAAGCCCCACCACCAGTCCCAGCACCACTCCCATGACCATGGTCCCGGCCTTATCCGTGGCCGTGGCGATCCTCGGCGCGTAGTCCAGGGAGGACATCCACAGCACCGCCACGGCGGCGGCCAGCGTCACCGGCGCGACCAGCAGGGCGAAGAGGTACCAGCGCCCGTCGACCCGCCAGGTAAGCAGCCGCGCCCAAAGGTCACGGTACCCTTCCCGTCCCGACACGATCCCCGTCAGGACCAGGCCGGCCACCGCGGGTCCCAGCAGCATGGCCGGGACGGTGGCGGGGATGGTGAGCTGGAACTGTTCCGGCGTGGGCGACAACCCGCCGGTAACCGCCCACACGGCCAGCCCAATGGCGCCCCAGGACAGGAGGAAGGTCACGGCGAAGTACCACGGCAGCGGGTGCCTGCGCACCGATGTCGCCAGGGCATGCATGGGAACCTCCCCGCGTTTCAGGCCACGAGCCGGGCCACCAACTCCCCCCGGCTCCCGACGCCGACTTTCTCGAAGACGGATTTCAGGTGGTCGTGCACGGTGTGCGGTGAGATGAACAGGTGCCGCGCGATGTCCGCGGTCGCTTGTCCGGACAGCACCTCCAGGCAGACGTCCCGCTCGCGCGCAGTGACACCGTAGGCCATCAGCAGCAGGCTGGCGAGTTCGCTCGTGGTGGCCGGTTCCACGGTGACCACCATCTGCCCGGGGTCGTCCCCGGTGATCAGCCGGCTGGCCTGCAGCACCACCCAGTTGTTCCCGGCGTCGCGCATCCTGGCCCGTGCCGTTCCCGATGCTGCGGCGTGCGCCTGCGCCACCACAGAATAGAGCGTCATGCTGAACCGGCCCGGCGCAGCATCCTCCACATCGGCGAGCCAGGACGCGGCGGCAGTCGTCGCGGCCCGCAGTTCGCCGTGCAGCCCGGCCAGGACAATCACGGGCCCGACGGCGGCCGGGACCGCCGGGTGCGCGGCGCGGACAGCGACGCGGGTCGCCGCCGCCAGGGTGGCGGTGACGGCCCCCAGGAATTCCAGCTCCCGGTCCGTGAAGTCGCGGCCGCCGCCCCGGAAGATGCTGCCCACTCCCCAGCATGCGTCGTCCACCCGGAACGCGGCACGCAGCTCATGGTCCAGGCCCTGGGGCTTGAGGAGGTCGTTGATCCGGACGCTGCGGACCACGTCCCGGTGCGGCGCGTCCGACATCCTCGCAATCGGACGCCGCCGCCGCAGCAGCTCGGCGAAGGTGTTCGGTTCCTGGCCCGTGTATTCGGTCTGGGCGAAGCGGAGGCTGTATTCGTCGTACTCGGCCCTTCCCACCGGCCACGGCTGCCAGTTGGTGATGGAGGTCATCGCCATGGAATCCGGGTCGACGGCGGCCCAGCAGCCCTGCTCGAACGGCACCTCACGCTGCACGACGGCCAGCGCCGAAGCGTAGAGTTCCGGCAGGCCCATTCCGCTGGCGGCCAGGTCGGCGATGTCCCGCCGGGCACGCTCCGCGCGCTCCTCCCACATACCTCCAGTATCGTCCCGGAGGGCGGTGCGGCAATCCCCCAATTTGGGGATCGCCCCAGCACCCCGAAACCCCCGGCAAGGGGATCGCGGCGGCGCGTGCCGCCGTCGTACTTTTCCCTTACGGGCGCCCAAGCCCGGCGTCACGGATCAATGGAGGTTGACATGGGACAGGCACGCGACGTCATGGACCGGCTGATGGCGGCCATGGCGGCGAAGGACAGGGAGTCGCTGGCCGGCTGCTACGCCGCTGACGCGGTGCTGCACACCCCGGACCGGGGCGGGATCACCGGGCGCAGCGCAATCGCGGACTATTACTTCCACTTCTGGGAGGCCATGCCCGATGTCCGGTACGAGCCCGCGGACAAGCATGAAGCAGGCAACGTAGCCATCGACGAGGGCTACGTGACGGGCACGAACACCGGGGCCCTGAGCCTGCCCACCGGCGGGACGCTCCCGCCCACCGGCCGGCAGGTCCGCGTCCGCAGCTGCGACGTCGCCAGGGTGGAGGATGGCTCCATCACCGCCTACCGCGCGTACTTCGACCAAATGGAGCTTCTGGGCCAGCTCGGGCTGCTGCCGGAACTGTCCACCCAGTAGGAGGCTAGACTGGCGGGGTAAGGACGGATTGGGGGATCCAGGGCGGTGCTGCTGCCGTTTCCGCTGGTCGGTCACCAGCGAACGCAAGGATCACCGTGACCTTCTTCCAGGACTTTCCGGTCCCGCCCATGCCGCCGCGGCCGCGCGCCACCCGGTATGCTCCGCCGCCCTGGGCAGCCGCGCCGGCCTACGAACTGCCGGCCGTGGTGCACCTTGGCACCTTCCTTCACCGCAGCCCCACGTCGGTGGTGGCGCTGCGGAGCGCCGAGGTGTTCTCCACGGGGGTGTCCTTCAACCTCTCGTGGGTGATCCGCCGCAGCGCGGAGGACGAGGACGCCTGGGATGAACGGCGCGGCGAGTTCTTCCGGCCCATGGGCATGCAGGGCAGGCGGCGTTCCCTGTCCGGGCTGATGTTCGGCGTCCAGTTTCCGGACGGTTCGAAGGCCAGCACAGGCCATCAGGGACCCCATGGGCTCATGGACACCTTCCAGCAGCCCGCCCCGCCAACGCTTGCCCTGCACAACGGTGGCGGCAGCGGCGCCGACGACGAACTTGCCGGGTCCGGCAGCCTGTGGCTGTGGCCCCTGCCTCCGGGCGGCGGTCTGCGGTTGTTTGCGCAGTGGACGGACTTCGGGCTCGATGAAACGTCCGTGACCCTCGACGGCGGCCAGTTGGCGGAGGCTGCATCCGGCGTCCAGCAGTACTGGCCCGGGGAGGACATCCACCATGGGTAGCATCACCGGGTTTGTCCTCTTCGTGCTCGCCGCGGCCGTCTTCTTCTACATCCTCTACGGGGTCATCCGCGCCGCTGTCCGTGATGGCATCGGCCAGGCGGACGAGCGGCGCAGGCGCCGTTCCGGCGAGCTTGACCGCTCCGGTGGATAGCGGGGCGCCGGGGTCAGCAGCCGGCCGCGTCCTCTTCCGCCCCCACGGCTGAGACGATGCTGCCGCAGCCCTGAAGGAACATCCGGCGCCCGTGACCGCCGTCGGTCCACACCCAGATGATCGAGTAGTCCGCGGTGACGGCGTCCACCACGCCGGTGCCGGCGAGGGTTCCTTCGCAGTAGCGGACCGTGTCCCCCACCGCCAGGCGGGGATGCCGGATCCGTTTCCTCCTGGGCCGGAGAGTGGTGGGGGCGTCGTGGTTGTGGTGCATGGGTTGTCCTTCGGTCGCGGGCGGATGGCCAGCTCATTACGACCCTGCCCGCTGCTCCCAGGTCACGCGCTGCGGCGTGGTGAAGCCAGACTAGCGCGCCCCGCGGCCGTATGCCCTGCCGGTGCCCCGGCAACCGATTGTGACTGCCCGGCCGTGACGGCCGGGCGATGGCTGCAGGGCAGCACGCGCTGTCAGCGTTCGACGGCGGCGAGCAGTTGCGCTTCGGCGCGGTTCAGGTAGGCGGCCAGGAAGTTCGCTGCCGCGGCCGGGTCCCCGGCTTCCAGGAGTTCCACGATCCTGGCGTTGTCCTCCACGTAGGGCTCGTGGAAGGCGGGGTCGGCGGCCATGGAATGGAACACGAGTCGCATCTCGGCGAGCACCTGATCCATGAGACCGTTCAGGCGTTCGCTGCCCGTACGGCTGATCAGGGCACGGTGGAAGTCCTGGTTGGCCCCGGCCATGGCGGGAATGTCACCCCTCGCCGCCGCCGCCCGGGCGCGGCGGATGATCTCCTTGAGGGGCGCCACCGGCGCCTTGCCGGACCACAGTACGGCAGCGGGTTCAAGGAACCTGCGGACCCGGTAGATCTCGCGGATGTCCTCGGCCGTGGGGCGGGCCACGAAGACGCCGCGGTTGGGGATGCGCGTGACGATGTGCTCGGCGTGCAGGGCGGTAAACGCCTCCCGGAGGGTGTTGCGGGACACGCCCAGGGCCTCGCGGAGAGCTTCCTCGGCGAGCTTGGAGCCGGGCTTCAGCTGGCCAGCCTCGATCCGGCTGCGGAGCTGGGCGGCGACCCAGAGCCCGGTTTCGGCGTGCTTGGTGGTCCTGGCCTGGGTCTGCAGATCGGCCAGCACCTCGTCAAACGTCATGGCTCCACGATATAGGCCGGCGGCGGGCTGCCCGGCCAGGTTTGCCAGGACGGGCCGCCCGATCCCATCCGTCAGTGCCAGAAGCCGGCGACCTGGCCGGCTATGGACCTGCCCTGGCTGAACCCTGCACGGGCAGCGGGCGGGCGCAGCGAGGGATCCATGGCGTTGGCGCAGAACATGTGCTCGGCTTCGCTGTCCGGGAAGGTGGTTTCAACCGTGCTGCCGGCCGCCCGCAGCTCCTCCACTTGCGCTGCAAGCTGCATTCCCCACTCGAGCGGCATCCGGGTCCTGCCGCCGAAGGGTGACAGCACAAGCACCCGCTGGTGGCCGGTCGCCAGGTCCGCGTTCTCGTTGCGCCGGTAGCCGCCGTCGATATATGCCCTGTCCCCGATTCTGTAGGCAAAACCGCTGGCGCAGCTGGCGGCCACGGCGTCAGCCAGCTCTATGCCGCTGTGGCGGTCGAAGACGGCCGGTTCGCCGCTGTTGGCGTCGACCGCAGTAATGAGCATTTTGTGCTGCGGCCAGTCCTGGCTGGGCAGGCGTGCCGCGACGGTGGCCCGCCACCGTGCCTGCGCGGAACCGTCCGACGCGGCGGCCATGCTGAGCCCTGCCGCTCCCATCCGGCGGCGCATGTCGGCGGCGTCCGACGCGGCGCCGATGATTGTGTTGGTTCTCTCCAGGTGGCTTGTCACGGCGTTGGGCCGGCTGCCGCTGCCGGATGCAGCGGGTACTGTATCCGGACGGGCAGGAGCGGGGGCCGCAAGGACGGCGGCGAGCAGGTCGGCAGGGGCTGCGCCCGACAGCTGCGCCGCTGCCGTGGATCCGGCCGATGTTCCGATGACCAGGTCGGCGTTGGTCACATCGAGTCCGGCATCAAGCATGCCAGCGATGATGCCGATCAGCCATGCGTTGCCTGTGGATCCGCCGCCGCCCAGGACAAGGGCGCGCCCGGATTTTGTGGCGGGAGTGCTGTGCGGAGTGAAAGAAGGTGTGGTGTTCAAGGGAGTCGCCTTTCGCGAAGTTGCCTGGCGGAAGCTCCCGGTGACGACTGGTTCAGTCGGTTGATCGCGGGCTGCAGGGAGCGCCCATTGCTGATACTGCGTACATGGGTCTCACCTCCTGCGGATAGGTCACGATCAGGGGAAATCGTCGCACAGCGGCATGCCACGCGCAACACCCCCGACCCGCGCTCACGTGTGGGTTAAATGCTGCAGGGCCCTGGCTGTCGTTGTCAGGGCCCTGCTGAATGTGTGTCCGGCGGTGTCCTACTCTCCCACACCCTCCCGGGTGCAGTACCATCGGCGCTGTGGGTCTTAGCTTCCGGGTTCGGAATGGGACCGGGCGTTTCCCCCACGCTATGACCGCCGTAACCCTTTGACCCGTCACCGACCCGCTGCGGGGGTGGTGTGGGAAAACTGTGTGGTTACAACATGTGGTGTTGTTATGTAGTTGTTTGGTTCCCGGGTTGTTGGTTGGGAACCACATAGTGGACGCAAGCAGAATGTTTTCTGTGTGGTGTAAGTTGTTGGCCTATTAGTACCGGTCAGCTTCACGAGTCG